>JBBQKO010000342.1:0-4272 GCA_038327005.1 Chitinophagales bacterium
TGAGGTTGCTTAGTGCAGCAGTACCATTGTATTGCTTACCAAGCTGCAATGCTTGTAATACAGGCATACAGTATGTTTTGTAGTGAGTAAAAGAAAACGCTATACTTTTTTGTGTATAGTATAAAGCTAATAGTGATGTGTCAGGCTATGGCAGGCGGGCCTTTGTTAGATTGGCTATAACCGGGGTTGCTTAAAGCATTTATTTGGAAAAAAGTATCACAATAAGTAAAATGATTTACAGATAAAAAATAAATAGTGATGGCATCGTTAGTAGCAATTGAATAATGATGAGCGCAAATTTTACATTTATCATTTGTAGCAAACGAAGCCTTTTTAACCATCTGAAGATGTTGTTCGGTTTCATTTTTATCACAATTACTGTGGTGGTGATGCCAATAAGAAACCGGCGTTGTTACAAAGGCATACAATGCCAGCAGGAACGCAGTTATTATGGTTTTATGGTATCTTTTTAATCTCAATTTATTGCAATGAAGTTGCAAATATATAGTTTCTCTTTAAACAATAACAGTCCTTTTAAAAATACCTGGTATTAGTCAGTTGATAATTTAGGTGATAGTAAAATAATATATAGCAGCCGGTGAGCATACCGTCAGCCGGTTGGAGTAAACTGAGTGATAGCATTCTTTAAGAATTTGGCAAGGTTGCTTTGAATCGGGTTTATGTAGCATACCCATGATCAAATTGCGTTGGCTCAGGTGTGTAAATTTCAATATCCACTTGATGGCGCTACAGGGTTATCCATAACAACAAATCCATTTTTTCTAACACACCATTCTTTGCACTAAAAGTAGGTGTCTCAATCAACCGTCTTAAATCAGGTACTCGTTAGGGTTTAATCATTTTTTACGGGTTTTCAACCGAAATTGAATAGACCGGATTGACATGATTTACAAAACATTTAAACATAACTATAAAAAAAATGTGATGGAATATGAATTAATTTTAAAAAAATAAGACAAATTAATTCTTTATTTCTGTAATAGTTTTAGATTTCATAATAATATCTGCATCTTTGAAGCAATCAAACTAACTAATGATGAAAAAAATCTTTTTACTAATTACCATTACATGTAGCGCACTTTTTGTATTTGCACAGCAGCAAGTGACCATAAAAGTAAAAGACGCAAAAACCGGTTTAGCAATTTCCAATGCTACCGTTAAAGTGAAGTCCACAAAAAAACAATCACCCACCAACGACGATGGTATTTTAATGATTCAGGCCAACACCAATGATATACTTGAGATTAGCAGTGTTAGTTACACATCACAAACGGTGGCACTAAATGGAGAGACTGAGATAACCATTGCGATGGAAGCAAGCCTGGTGGAATTGGGCGATATTGTAGTTACCGGTAGCCGTGGAGCAGGCCGTGCCAAAACAGAAACAGCAGTTCCGGTAGATGTAATCAAAATAAACCAGGTGGGATTGCCTACTGCTAAAATGGACCTTACCTCTATCCTGAATGTGGCGGCTCCCTCTTTTAACTACAATAAACAGAGTGGTGCAGATGGGGCGGATCATATAGACATTGGAACGCTACGTGGACTTGGTGCTGACCATACCCTCGTATTAATCAATGGCAAAAGAAGGCACTCTACTGCTTTTGTTGCATTATTTGGAACCCGTGGACGTGCAGGCTCAGGTGTGGATTTAAATGGCTTCCCGCAAGCGCAAGTTGATAGGATAGAAATTCTTCGGGACGGTGCTTCGGCGCAATATGGTTCTGATGCCATTGCAGGTGTTATCAATATTGTATTAAAGAAAGATATCAATCACTTGTCTGTAAATGCAGGATGGAGTGGTTATTATGATACCAGACATAACTCACGTAAACACAATGCCAACAATGATTACTATGCAGGAAATGCCATTGATGGCAATACCTTTTCTGCTTCGGTGAATCATGGTGTGGCGATTGGAAAAAACGGCGGTTTCATTAATTATTCAGCCGATTTTCGCACGCAGGGCAAAACCTACAGGGCTGCACCCGTATCAGCAGATTATGCAACTATTAAATATGCCTTACCTGATGTAAACTTCGGCCGCAGGGCTTTTGGTGATGGTTCTATTACCACAGGTGGTGTAATGTATAATATGGAATTGCCCACCAGCGCAAGTAAAAAAACTACTTTCTATTCTTTTGGTGGTTACAATTATAAAGCATCCGATGCCTTTGCCTACACCAGGTCATATGATTCAAGACCAGAACGCTTTCCTGCACGTGCAAACGGAAGTTTAATTATGGTACCATCCATCATGCGTACTACAAAAGACGGAAGTATCTATTACAATCCACATATACAAACCAATATTAAAGATGCAGCTTTTGCGATGGGTATAAAAGGAAGTGCAGGAAATGACTGGACCTGGGATTTAAGTAATAATACAGGTTCAAACAATTTCCAT
Source organism: Chitinophagales bacterium (assembly GCA_038327005.1). GTDB lineage: Bacteria > Bacteroidota > Bacteroidia > Chitinophagales > Chitinophagaceae > Ferruginibacter. Next base: position 2,429 of record JBBQKO010000342.1, read on the forward strand.
TATTATGGTGATAAAACTTTTAATGCATCTGTATTAGGAGATGCATCTCAAACTCATTTTGATGACGGCGGCTTTAGCTTTTTACAGAATACTACTAATCTTGATTTTAGCAAATCGATTAAGACTGCTGCCGGAGGTATTAATCTGGCGTTTGGCAGCGAGTTCAGATATGAGAAATATGAAATTTTTCAGGGTGAAGAAAGGTCTTACAAAGGATATAGTCCAAATGCGATATTATACCCCAATTTACTTCCTGCTAATCCAACTGCATCTGATATAGCAGATGCGACAAGAACTCCTGCATCCGGTGCACAGGGGTTTCCCGGATTTAGTAATACAGACCAGGTAAATGCCAATCGTACCAATGTTGGTGTATATGCGGATGCTGAAATTAATATTACCAAAAAATGGCTGATTGATGGAGCTGCCCGTTTTGAAAATTATTCTGATTTTGGTTCTGTACTAACTGGTAAGCTGGCAACACGATATAAAGTAGCCAGCAACTTTAATATTCGTAGTTCTGTAAGTACCGGCTTCCGTGCCCCTTCACTGGCGCAGATAAATTTCAGCAATACGCTTACTTCTTTCAGCAATGGTGCATTGGTTCAATCTTTGGTAGCGCCTAATACAAGCGGCATTGCAAGGGCAGCAGGCATACCTAAACTGAAACAGGAAAAATCAGTAAATGCAAGTATTGGGTTTACATATAGACCAACAAATGCATTTACAATAACAATAGATGGTTATGTAGTTAAGATGAAAGACAGGGTGGTATTATCAGGTTTATTCAGCAAAGACGATGCAACATTACCGCCTGCATTTACCTCACAATTCCCTGCCGAAGTAGGTACTGCTCAATTTTTTGCAAATGCAGTAAACACAACCAACTATGGTATTGATATTGTAGCTGATTACACAAAAAGATGGGGTAAAAACACACTGCGGTTTTTATTGGCAGGAAATTTCCAAACGATCAACATTGATAAAATCAATATCCCCGCTGCTTTAAACGGAACAGCACTAAACCGCAAAACTTTTTATAGTGACCGGGAAGAAGCCTTCCTGAAAGCATCTGCTCCAAACAGTAAACTTTCTCTGGGTGTAGATTATGCAATCGGTGCTTTTGGAGCTAAAGTTCAGTTGACTTCTTTCGGCACAGTAAAATTAACTGGTTTTGGAGATGGTGAATCACCCTCTGGTGACAATCCAAATTATTCTGGAATTAATCCACAGGTACCTGCAGATAATGGCTCTGGTTATGTACCGGAAATATTCAATTACAGTGGTAAGACAACTACAGATGTTTCGCTGTCTTATAAGCTTAGCAAAAAAGTATCGCTGTTCATTGGAGCAGACAATCTATTCAATGTACATCCCAATCTTGGTGTAAATCCTTTAGCAAAAGGCTGGTACGGTGATAATGAATCTGGTGGCCCGTGGGATTCTGTTCAAATGGGTTTTAATGGCAGAAGATTATTTACCAAACTGGCGTTTAATTTTTAATACAACGATAGATGCATTTTTCATTCTTTTAACAGACTTATTTTATTTTTTTATCCCGGTAACTTTGAATGGTTACCGGGATTTTTTATAAGTAACGTTTACCCCACCCCCGCTGTTAGCGGGGAGTTATACAATGAGTTCAGTTTGCCTCCGGCCCCGCTAGCCAGCGGGGAGGTCTGCAAACCTTTTTTAGAAAATGGAACTGCATTGGATTGAAAGCAGGTTGCAATCTTCCAGATTGACTATTTTGAAATGACTGCATTCAAGCCCCGATAGGGGCGCAATAACTTAGCATAGGGCAACGCCCTATGTTGATAAACGACCCAATAACCAACATAGCC
>JBBQKO010000343.1:0-4216 GCA_038327005.1 Chitinophagales bacterium
TGGAAGAAAAAGCGGCCAATAAAAAACTACGGGAAGCAACCTTTTTTACAAAAGAAGAAATGATGACCATTACCATTCTGGGTGATATCATTATTCCCAAAGATGAAGTAAGCGGAAGTGCTTCTGATGCGAAGGTGCCCGCCTTTATTGAGTTTATCGTAAAAGATATGCCGGAGCACCAGACACCCATGCGTGGCGGTTTGCGTTGGCTGGACATGGAATCGCTCAAGCGTTTTGAAAAAGCCTTCAGCGCCATTACCGAAAAACAGCGCCTTGAAATTGTGGATGACATTGCATACCCCAATAAAGCCAAAGCAAATATGAAACAAGGCGTAGCATTTTTTAACCTGATGCGCAACCTGACCGCCACCGGATTTTATACTGCAGAAATAGGCGTAAAAGATATTGGCTACGCAGGCAATGTACCTAACCAATGGAACGGTGTACCGGATGATGTATTGAAGCAATACAACATGGCCTACACCGAGAAAGAATTAAAGGAATGTATCACGTTTGATAATAATGGATAACAATTTTATGTGAGCCACTCCACAATGGAGTGGCTCACATAAAAATCATGGACCATGGATGGTTATACTTTTACAAACAAAACAGCATAAATTCAACCCCGAAAAAACCCTGAAGGAAATTGAAACTAATTAATAAATTCAGTCAACCTTTGCGCATTCCTAATTCTTCATTCATCATCCGATAGCTATCGGATCTTCATTCCCCATCCGATAGCTATCGGATCATCATTCCTATCTCATCCCCTTAATAATTCAATTTCCCCATATAAAAATCAAGCACTTTCATCCTTAACAAATATTCGTATCGGGTGGTAATGATAGTGGCCCTTGTACGATCAAGGTTATTTTTTGCAATCAAATATTCCGGTGAATTGATCACGCCATTTTCAAACCGAATACCGGAAATCCTGAACGATTCCCCATAAGCATCTGCTTGTTGCTGCAACACTGTATAGCGTTTGTAGGTAGCTGTAATATTGATATAAGCCTGTTCCACCGCCTGCCTCAGCTGGTATTTAATATTGTCTGCAATCAACCGGTTATTTTTCGCTTCATTTTTAGCAATGCTAACATTCGACCTGGTTTTAAAAGAGTTAAAAAGCGGAATCCTTACACTTAAACCGTACGCACTGGAAAGATTATTATTAAGCTGGCTGCCATACTTAATCTTCTGGTTACTGAAATTATTCTGACGGGTAATCACCTTCAGGTTACTTCCGTTTACAGTTACATAATCGCTGGACGGCACTTCAGTAAATCCTACATTTTTATTCAACATGGCTGCGCTGGAATAATTGGTATTTAAAACCCCATACAAAGATACAACCGGATAAAACCCTCCAGCAGCAACCTTTACAGCCAGATCACTTGATTTAACCCTGTTTTCAATCGCTTTTACAGAAGCAAGCTTTTGCAGCGAAACTGTATAAATTTCATCTGGCGTTTCAACATACATTTTCACATCGTCATTAAAGCCATTCCGGTCTACTTTTAAATTTGCATCGTAGGTGATATTCATCAACTGTGTTAAGGATACAATGCTGCCTTCGAGACTGTTTTCGGCATTGATCATCGCCAGTTCATCACCTGCATATTGTCCTTTCAAATCACTTACGTTGGCTGGTTGGGTAGCACCTTCTTTCGAAATAATTTCCAATCTTGCCACCTGTTGTTTGGTTACGGCTGCCTGTTGTTTGGCGAGTGCCAACGCATCTTCATTGTTTAAAATTTGCAGGTAAGCCAATATCACCTGTAGCGTCAATTCATCTTTACGCTGTTGCCATTCCATGGTAGCAGTAGCAAACGCAGCCTCATTTTGACGGATGCTATTCTTCAACTGAAAGCCGCCAAAAACCGGCAGTCCAGCCTGGGCATTTACATTGCTTGAAGTCAATTGCTGGTTTATATAACCATTGGTAAACGGATCAATACTACGTCCACTGTTGAATCCATAATTATAGCCCCCTTCCACAGAAGGCAGGCGATTGTTTTTAGCCTGGGTATAATTGATTTCAGCAGTACGCATTTGCAATTCGCTTTGATTGGTCAAAATATTATTCTTCAATGCGGTTTCAATAGCCTGTTGCAAACTCAATTTAGTAACCTGCGATTTTGCGGCCGACACCACAACAAATACCAGGCAAATAAAAATAATCCTATACTTCATTTTTTATATTTTTTGACTACGGGCTTATGAACCGTGATTTAACTTCATTGGCGACGCTCCGTTCAAATTCAGTTCCCTGATTGAAAGCATCGAACCATCCAATGAATAAACTAAAAGATCTAAAAATTCAGGTGCTCTAAAAGTCCCCCTTCGGGAGATTTAGGGGGCCGTAACCCTTCCATCCAGTAAATGAATAATCCTTTTACCATAACCGGCGTTTTTTTCAGAATGCGTTACCTGGATGATCGTAACCCCCTCGGCATTTAATAACTGAAAAAGCTCCATGATCTCCTCCCCTTGTTTCGAATTTAAATTACCAGTTGGCTCATCTGCCAGTAACAGTTTTGGTTTAGCAATCAGTGCCCTTGCAATACCCACCAGTTGTTGTTGTCCGCCACTAAGCTGAGCCGGAAACAAATCTTTTTTACCCACAATATTAAACCTGTCCAGCATATCAGCCACCATCGCCTTACGCTCAGACGATTTGATGTTTTGATAGATCAGCGGTGTTTCAATATTTTCATACACCGTCAATTCGTCTATTAAATGATAGGCCTGAAAAACAAACCCGATGTACTGTTTGTACAAGGCAGACTTGTCTTTCTCTTTTAATTTGTTTACAGTCTCATGCAGAAAATTATACTCGCCTTCACTGGCTTCGTCCAGCATACCAATGATATTGAGCAAAGTAGATTTACCCGAGCCCGAAGGCCCCATGATAGAAACAAATTCTCCTTCAGCAATATCAAGGTTGATATCTTTCAACAAGAAAGTTCTGTTGGAACCCGAGTTAACCCATTTAAATATTTTCTTTAATTGTATCATTGTGTGTTTTGTTTTTGTCTTTTAGACGCAATTATTGCGTTATTACTAAAGGCAACTTCTACACATTCAATTCATGGTGAGCCACCCTTGAGGGGTGACCCACCATGAATTGAATGCTTTTTACTCATTGCCTTCCTCCTCCTCCACTGGTCAATCTCTGTGCCAACAGAAAAACCCTTTATAGATAAGGAATACAGCATATTACAGGAAAAAAAAGTGTCCGAAAACGGACAGTTGTTGTTACATTACCGTACACAACAATTACACAATTTATGGGGAGGGTCTCACATTATATAAATACCGTTTTACTACCAGGGAATAAATTAGTGAGTTACTCTTTTGCTTCTCATCCAATAGCTTTCAAATAATAAAATGTGCAAGAATGATTTTTAGTCCTTTTTACCAACAACGATTCACAACAAAACTACATTTGCCATGAAAACCTGTCTGCTTGATAGAGTTAGGCAGGCTGAATATATAAACCTCTGCCTGGTTTATAAAAAATTATTTGCTGGTGCCACGTTAAGAATAGAATGATGGTTCAATTTGTGAATGGTGCAATATTGACCATTCACCATTCACCTTTCACCCTAAATAACACAACCCATCTCAATGCGCAATCACTCCGTTTCGTACTTTCCAATTCCTTCTGGTCGAAGACTCTAATTATTCCGGGGAGCGCTTTGGACGATTCATATTAACCGGGCTGTTTCTCTTTGTTGTATTATAAATATCGCTTTCATTTTAAAAAAAAAGTGAAATAAAAACTTTAATAAATATGCCTTATTTTAGCTCCATCGGTGCAATTATATGATGAAAACCAGCAGCAATAAAAATATCATATACCATCAGTCTAAACCACTTCACTGCTAAAACAAAAAGATGAAAATCGTATTCATAGCTTTTCTATTTGTTGCGAATGCAACATTTTCACAAACAACAGAAAACAGTAAAGATTCGCAAAAAAATATCAATAAAATAGTAACGGAGATTTCTAAGCTTATTAAAAAGAACTCCCTATTTGCTGATTCTTTAAATTTGGTTGTAATTAAAGAAGAAGTGCAAAACATTTCAAGAGAAATTGAATCAGCGGAAGATTATAAACTTATTTATAAATTTTTTACACCGCAGTTAAGGAATGCGGGTGATAAGCATTCTTTTTTCTTAACCCCTGATAATGCAACTAAAATTCAAA
>JBBQKO010000344.1:0-4175 GCA_038327005.1 Chitinophagales bacterium
CATTGCCAACCGGATTCAACTTTACAAAAATCCCTTTATCCCAAATAAAAGAACAAGCCGCTTCCATCAAAAATGAAACGATCATTCTATTTTGCCAATCGGGTAAAAGAAGTTTGCAGGCGGCTGAATGGTTATTTGATAAATTTGGTGAGTCAAAAAAAATATACAGTTTAAAAGGCGGTATTCTTAACTGGATCAATCATTCATCAACACAATAACAATGTCAGATAAAAAACCTAAAAATATATTTGTTGCCGGTCCAATCTCACCGGCCTTTATTGGTGAAAGTATTCAGCACCACAGTAACAAAACCAATATCGGCGCACATAGCATTTTCCTTGGGCAAATAAGGGCGGATGTACAAAATGGCCAAACTGTATCGGCGATTGAATACACAACCTACGAAGCAATGGCGCTTGAAACAATGCACGAAATAAGAGAGGCAATTTTTAGTAAATATGAGTTGACCTGCATGCATGTTTACCACAGTTTGGGTAAAGTAGCCGCAGGTGAAATTTCTTTGTTTGTCTTTACATCTTCCGTTCATCGCAAAGCGGCTATTGATGCCTGTGAGGAAACCGTAGAAAGGATTAAATCGGAGTTACCGGTTTGGGGAAAGGAATTGTTTGAGAATGAAGGTTATCAATGGAAAGAGAATAGATAGTGAATGGTCAATGGTGAATGGTGAATCAATGTCGTTGACTTAAGAATTTTAATGCTCAAAAATTAATTATTTTTCGTTTAATTCTCAGATCGCCCGAGGCGTTTTTACGGCCTCGAATAAAAAGTGCTAGAAATTTTCAACATAAGCCGTTAAGAAATCAATCCGCTAGCCAGCGGATTGATTTTAGGGTTGTGTTGAAAATTTCAGCCTTTTTATTCGCAGCCTTGATTTTTTTTGTTTCTTTTTTTTATCAAGAAAAAAAAGAAAATAGCTGCTATTTTATTCAATTGCAGTTTTATAAATGCTATTATAAGTTTGCAAAAGCTTAAGTCAACGACGTTGAATGGTGAATGGTCTAACAGCTAAACTTAAAAATTCAATTCCAGTAGCAGGCTTAGGCAATGTATTCGCAATCAAAGGCCGTACGGCCTAATCTTTCTTGTTTCATCCTGAGCGAAGCCGAAGGATTGTATCAAGACAAAAAAGTAAATATGCTCTAACCAATTAAGTCAATAATGGTCAACATCACACATAAAAACAACAGCCTCCGAAAGGCAATCGCCACAGCCGTCTTAACGGTTTCCAAACCCGAAACAATCGATGCAATAAAAAATAAACAGGTCCCTAAAGGAGATGTATTCGAGTTCTCCCGGGCAGCAGGTTTATTAGGCATAAAAAAAACCAGCGATGTAATTCCGGATTGTCATCCTTTACCGATAGAGTTTGCCGCCATCACCCATCACATAGAAGGCTTAACAATTGTAATCACCGTAGAAGTACATACCATCTACAAAACCGGTGTGGAGGTTGAAGCCATGCATGGTGCCGCTGTCACGGCATTAACCATGTACGACATGTTAAAGCCATTGGACAAGGAGGTTGAAATTTCCACCATTCGGCTGCAAAGTAAAACAGGTGGAAAATCAGATCTAAAGAATAATCCAGGTAAAGACTTGCGCTGTGCAGTGGTAGTTTGTTCCGATAGCGTAACTGAAGGAACCAAGGAAGATAGTTCGGGTAAATTGATCATTGAAAAACTATCAAAGTTCAATCTGCTAGCAGAAGAGTATATCATTATTGCAGATGAGGTGGAAGCAATTCAGTCCGCCGCAAAAAAGTTGAGTGAAGCGGGTATTAACCTGGTGCTTTTTACCGGTGGTACCGGACTTTCTCCACGGGATGTTACTCCGGATGCCATTAGCCCATTGCTGGATAGAGAAATACCCGGCATTATGGAAGCAGCCCGAAGCTATGGCCAGCAGCGCACTTCATTCGCTATGCTGTCAAGAGGAGTAGCCGGGTTTATAAAAAATACGCTGGTTATCACTTTGCCCGGTTCGCCCCGGGGTGTGGAAGAAACGATGGATGCTTTATTTCCTTATGTACTGCATGTGTTTAAAGTTGCTGAAGGGATGCGGCATAATTAAGTATCTGACTAATTGATTAAACACAATGTTTTTTATAAAAATTTGCTGAGGACATTTCACTTCATCAACAGCTTTCATCCCAGTAAAACCAACACAAAAGCCGAATTATTTTTTATTGATAAACCATGCCCATAAGATGAATACAAACTGCACAGGCAATCTGATGAGCGCAGCCTGGTGACTCCCAATCGCTGGATTTTTTTTGAATACATCCACAATATGCAACGGCAAGAATAATACCATCAGTATCAGAATCCCAAACGTTGCCAATGATCGGTAACGCGGAATAAAAACTCCGGCTCCAACTATAATTTCTGCAATTCCTGATACATAAATAATCAAATCCTCAGGCAAAGAATCTGGTATAAACGAGCGGTAGCCTGCAGGCTTTACAAAATGCATGACGCCTCCAAAAATCATAAAAGCACCAAATAAAAAAGTCAATACCAGTTTAAATTTTTTCATATTTATTCATTGAACATAGCAATTAAAGAAGGAAAGATACTTATAGGAATTGAGAACCAATTAAATGTTGGCTTTTACATTTTCGTATTTTGTAATAGTGGTTAAAAAGCTATTCTATTTTAATCACCGTTCTCTCGTTCGTATTGTCCAAATTTTTTTCCCTGCCTGATGATGCTTCATTAATCAACTTCTTAGAATAACATTTCTTTTTTACCCAACCAATCCCTTTTTTGGTGAACGCTAAAACCGGGCATCTGATCAAGCTCATTGCCTTTTATAAATCATAGAAAGAATAATTTTTACCCCAGACAACCTTTACCTATAACGCTCCGTTTACTACAAAAACAACTATAAATTATGAGAAAGAATCTGCTTCATTCAAGCTTGTTATTTTCATCGCTTACGGTGGCTCTGGTTGCCTGTAAAAAAGATGATCCTGCGCCGGTTATCGTACCCACGATTGTAAAACAATGGACGATCCCGCTTGCTGCAAAAAATGAAAACAACCCACCATCCGGCCGCACAGAAACTGGTACCGCAGTCGTCAAGTTGCTATCCGACAACAGTCTTACTTACACGATTGCTGTGGTTGGCTTAACGTCGGGTGATGCACTTACTGCTGCACATATTCATGTGGGCGATGTAATCAGCAACGGTGGCGTAATATTGGGCTTAAATCCAACGTTTAGCGGCAGCAATGCTACCGGCACGGTAACCAACATTCGCACAACTTTTATTGATAGTTTAAAAGATGATGTGAATGAATTGTATTTCAATGTGCATTCAACACAGGTACCAGGTGGATTGGTGCGAGGCCAGTTGAATACCAATATTGAAATGGCAGAATTTATTACACTCAGCGGAGCCAATGAAGTACCTGCTATCACTACTACTGCCACCGGTACGGCGTTGATCAGGGTAACATCTGCAAAGAAAATTTACACCAGGGTAACCATCACTAATCTGGAAGCAGGAGATGCAATGACAGCCGCACATATACATAAAGCTGCTGCTGGTGTAAACGGTGGGGTAATTTTGGGATTCTATTCCAGTGCTGCAGATTTTGGTACCGTTAAAATATCCACCTTAACGGATGCGCTGTACACTTCCATAAAAACAGATGCCATCTATGTAAACGCACACAGCACAAACAGACCAAGCGGACTCGTTCGTGGACAAATCAGATAATTATTATTTCTAAAATAAAAACAAGCCAATAAATTTAATTTACTGGCGTGTTTTTTTATAACAAAACCTTCGTTCTTTACAAAAAAATTCCGTTTACGTTACTTTCCGCAGTTTAAAATTTTGCGCCTACCGAAACAAAGAAATTTCTGCCATCGCCTGGTAAAGCACCCGGTCCGGGATAACCGCCTGCACGACGGGTGAAATATCTTTTATCAAACACATTATTCAAGCCTGCTTTGATATTCAAATTTTTATTGCATTTAAAGGTAGCGGTAAAATCAGTCAATGCATAAGATGGTATTAAACCAGTTTGCCCGTTTGCGGAGGGTTTCACCGTATTATTGGCATCGCTAAAGGTTTCATCCACATAGCTTATTTGAATGGTGACGGAAAAGGTGTTGCTACCGCCAGTGATGCCAGTTCTTAAGATA
>JBBQKO010000345.1:0-4164 GCA_038327005.1 Chitinophagales bacterium
ATGGCTTCCTTTAGTGATGACAAGGCTTTGGTGAGAAGCGAATTTGTTTTTTTAAAATCTTTGTATGATAAAATGGGTGGCTTATCGGTTTTAAGTATGGGTATGAGCGGAGACTACGCCATTGCGTTGGAGGAAGGAAGCAATATGATACGCATTGGTAGTTTATTATTTGGTGAAAGAAATTACAACAAATGATTTGGCCGGAAATAATCATCCTTTGCATAGCAGCATTTGCTGCTGGTTTTATTGATGCCATTGTAGGTGGTGGTGGATTGGTTCAAACACCTGCCACATTAATCACACTACCGCAATACCCGGTGGCAACTTTATTGGGCACCACTAAAATACCTTCCTTTCTTGGCACTTCGATGGCTGCGTTTCAATATGCACGGATTGTAAAATTGCGTTGGAAATTATTGGCGTTAATGTGCAGTATTTCACTGTTAGCCGCTTATGCAGGTTCAAAAGTAGTATCGATGGTTAGCAATACCTTTATGAAGCCTGTGATTTTTGGAATGTTGATTATTGTTGCGTTGTACACGTATTTAAAAAAAGATTTTGGCACGGCTACCGTAAAAAATCATTCCCGTAAAAATGAAGGTTTGTTGGCAGGATTATTTGCCTTGTTGATTGGATTTTATGATGGATTTATAGGACCGGGTGCAGGAAGTTTTTTAGTGCTGTTCTTTATTTCCGTGCTAGGATTTGACTTTCTTCGGGCGAGCGCTCATGCCAAATTTGTAAACCTGGCAACCAATATGGGATCCATTATCTTCTTTGGCGGAAGCGGGCATATTTTATTTCAATTTGCCATTCCAATGGCAGTGTGTAATTTCATCGGATCTATGTTGGGAGCAAGGTTGGCGATAATGAAAGGCAATAAATTTATCCGAATATTCTTCCTGATTGTAATAACCGGAACGATTATTCGTTTTGGATATGACATATTTTTCAAACCCTAACTATGAAAAAAGTTATCATCATTGGCGCCACCTCCGGCATTGGTAGAGCATTGGCACAATTGTATGCTCAAAACAACTGCCTCGTAGGCATTTCAGGCAGAAGAAAATCGTTACTTGATAGTTTACAACAGGAGTTCCCGGATAATATTGTTACGGAATGTTTTGATGTAACAGAAAATGACAATATTGAATGTATCAAAAACTTAACGCAGCAACTAGGTGGATTAGACGTGCTTATTTACAATAGCGGCTATGGTGAACCGTCAGAATATCTGGATTTGGAAATTGATAAAAATACGACCAACATTAATGTAAACGGCTTTATGGAAATAGTGAATTTCACTTTCAACTATTTTGTGTTGGAGGAAAAAGGCCAGATAGCGGCCATCTCTTCCATAGCAGGCATTCGTGGAAATAGTTTTGCACCTGCCTATAGTGCCAGCAAGGCTTATATGAGCATTTATATGGAGGGACTTTATTTAAAAGCAAAACGCCTCAAACTGCCCATTTTCATCACCGATATTCAGCCAGGTTTCGTTCAAACTAAAATGGCGAAATCCGAAAAGCAATTCTGGGTTTCCTCTCCCGAAAAAGCAGCGCTTCAAATTTACAAAGCGATTGAAAATAAAAAACGCAGGGCCTACATCACCAGAAGGTGGTGGCTGATCGCTAAGCTGATGCACATGATGCCGATGTATTTTTATAAAAGAATAGGATAAGTCATCAGTAATCAACCGCTGCATCAGCAGCAACTTTTTGTTAAAGGTTTAACAGCAGTTATGTATTTTGGCATAGTATTGCATCTTTTGATTTTAAACAAATAACTTTGAGATGACTTATACGGTAACTATGCAGGCATCATTTGAAGCAGAAAAAAATAAAAAAGCATTTACATACACGGTTATTATTTGTGGTGTATTGTTAGTACTGGCCTTTTTGATCACATGGCCAATACTTCAAATGGCTCCTCCAATTGCGCAGGATTTACTGGAAATAAACCTTGGAAATAATGAGGAAGGGTGGGGCGAAGAACAGCCGCTGATCAAGGGCGAAATGTCGCCTTCACAGGAAGCCACCATACAACCTCAATCTGCCTCTGAAGCAAAAGATGAACCTTCTAAAGATATTCAGCCAGATGAGAATGCAGAAGAAGATGCAGCACCAATCGTTAAGCCCGAAAAGCCGATCTTAAAAACGAATACGATTGCCAAAGAGCCAACCATCAAACCGGTGAAAGCAGTTAATCCTGCACCCGTGTTAGCGCCACCGGCACCGAAACCTCAAAAGCCGAAATTGACTTATAATGGTCCGGGTAATGGCACAGGCAATGGCGCAACGCAAGACAATGGATACCGGTCTCAGGGCAATAAACCAGGAGGCGCAGGTGATGCTGGCGATCCGGGTGGAAAGCCGGATAGTTATGGTAATACACCTGGTGGAAAAACGGGTGGACCGAGAGTAATCGGAAACAGGAAAATCATTAAATATTATTCTTTCACAGGGGATATGGACAAAGCCACCGTGTATGCTACCGTAAAGGTTTCTCCTGCAGGAACGGGCACTTTTATAGGATTTGGAAAAAACTCTACTACCCGGGCGCAGGCATATGCCAATGCCATCATCCAATATCTGAAGAATGTGCAATTTGACAAGTCAAACGATGAAAGTACCGTAACTGTTCAGTTCAATTTTAATGTGCAGTAAGCCAGTTGCTTGTTGTTGGTAACCAGGTTTAAGGTTAAATGCAGTTTAACTGAGATCGTTGAATGCTAAGGGCTTGTAAGTATAAGTGTTTATAAGATTTTATTCATCACCCTTACGATGGCCATAGTTTATGTAAAGTCTTTGTTTTCATTGCCATCAACCTTCAACCTTAAACCATTAACCTTCACCCTTCAATCTTCTACCATCAACTATCAACCTTCTACAACCTTCTACTATCTTTGCAGTGATGAATTACCAGCAAACGATTGAATATTTATACGCACAACTCCCCATGTTTAGCCGGGTAGGCGCTGCGGCTTACCGCGAAGACCTGCACAATACGATTGCACTGTGCAATGCCGTGGACAATCCTCAAACAAAGTTTAGAACCATTCATATAGCCGGGACCAATGGCAAGGGAAGCACCAGTCACATGCTTGCCGCCATTTTGCAACAGGCGGGTTACAAAACAGGCTTATATACGTCACCCCATTTAAAAGACTTTAGGGAAAGGATTAAGATAAATGGACAAATGATTGAGGAATCTTTTGTAGTTGAATTTGTAGAGCGTACCAAAACATTGTCTGAATCTATTGAACCATCTTTTTTTGAACTAACTGTTGCGATGGCATTTGAATATTTTCATCAGCAACAAGTTGATATCGCTGTAGTTGAAACGGGTCTGGGTGGTCGATTGGATAGCACAAATATTATTACCCCCATACTATCGATCATCACCAATATTGGTTACGATCACATGAATATTTTAGGTGATACACTTGAAAAAATAGCGGGTGAAAAAGCGGGTATTATCAAGCCGGGTATCCCGGTAGTAATCGGTGAATACATCGATGAAACAAAAAATATCTTCCAACAAAAAGCGTCTGAATGCAACGCCCTGCTTCATTTTGCTCAGGATGAATATGCTATTTCTGATATTGTTACGAATGCTAAAAAATTGCATTGTAACGTAAAGCATATTGGCCAAAAGGGAACAGAAAGTTTTGCGTTAGACCTAAACGGATTATATCAGGTGAAAAACCTGCGTACAGTATTGTGTGCGGAAAGTATTTTAATAGCCCAGGGATTCTTAATCAGTAAAGAGGTAAAGGAATTTGCGCTTGCCAATGTGAAAAAATTAACTGGTCTGCAAGGAAGATGGGATGTTATTTCGGAGCATCCACTGGTAGTGCTGGATGTTGCACATAATGAAGATGGTATTCGCCAGGTTCTTATGCAAGCCGCTGCCTACCTAAAATCATCAACTGATATTGATGTAAAAAACAAACTGCATTTAGTAATTGGTATGGTGAAAGATAAAGAGGTTTCAAAAGTACTGTCGATGTTACCAAAAGACGCAACCTATTATTTTACCAATGCACATATACCAAGGGCGCTCTCCGCAACAGAGTTACAAATAAAAGCTGCCGAATATGAATTAAAAGGCGATTGTTATGAGGATGTAAATGACGCAATACTTTCAGCAAAACAGCACGCC
>JBBQKO010000346.1:0-4157 GCA_038327005.1 Chitinophagales bacterium
TGGCTTACCATTACTACTGCACCCTGGTAATGCTGAAGGTATTTCTCCAGCCACTCAATACTTGGTAAATCAAGGTGATTCGTAGGTTCATCCAGCAGCAATACATCCGGGTGCATCAAAATCATTTTTGCCAGCAACACCCGCATGCGCCATCCTCCACTAAATAATTTGTAAGGCTTGTGTAGATTTTCGTTGGTAAAACCAAGACCCTGTAATATTTCTTCGGTTTTATGATGAATGTCGTAACCGCCCAATACTTCCAGCTCATGCAATTTTTCAGAATAGTCATGCGCCAAAGTTTCATCACCGGTTCTTTCCAGTTCAAGACCAATGGCTTCGATTTCCTTTTCCAGTTGCTTCACTCTTTCAAACGCACCCATGGCTACTTCAAGGATAGAATCTTCAGTATCAAAGCTGAGGAGATCCTGGTGTAAAAAACCAATGGTTGTTTCCTTCCCTTGTTCTACGGTTCCTTTGCTGGGCAAAAACTGCCTTGTTAACACTTTAAGCAAAGTTGATTTTCCTGTGCCATTGTACCCTATCAGCGCAATACGCTCATTGGGTTGTATATGCCAGGTGGCATCTTCTACTATCGTTCGGGCCCCAAATTCAAAAGTCACATTTTGTAATCCTAAAAGCATGGTTTCTATTATTTTCTAAAATCTTAAAACTGAAATATTTTGCAAAAGTAAGTTATAGCATTTACAATTTGGCTGAAGAGCAGTTGTGAAGCGACTAATCTATCCTGTAAATTGTAAAGTCTGACGCATATCCTGTGAAAAATACCGGTTAAAATGCCTCCTTTTTCCTTTACGGAAGATATTAGAAAATAATATCCATCATTTAACGGATGCAACATTTTATACAAAAGTCTATTTGTATGCCTTTAACTTAAAGCCAGCAGTTTAAAAATTCTCCCAACATTTTTTTGCACGACATCCAAAAAGTACACGATTTCGAAACCGTTTAGCCCTAAACTATTTATAGGATTGTTTGTTAATTTGTAACTTAGCCGAAATTTTGAAATGAAAAAATTATTATTGTTATTAGTTGTTTTATTAATTGGGTTTGGCTTGTATTGGGTTTTATTCAAAGAAAAAAAAACAGGCACATCAGATGGAAAAACCGGACCGATGATAGCAAAAAAACACTCTGCTGCTTTCAACAGTGGGATAGATAGCCTGATGACTACCTACTTTAGTATCAAAGATGCTTTTGTGAACGCAGATTCCACCACAGCAAAAGCAGCCTGTTCAAAATTGATTCTTTTGTCGGATAGTAGTAGATTGTTTGAATTAAAGACGGACTCTGCAGCCATATACGAAAGTGCCCTCTTATTGTTGGGAAATGTAAAAGCCAATGCAGAAAGTTTAGTAAACCAAACCGACCTTACCGAAATGCGACAGGATTTTAGAATGATTGGTGAAAGCCTGTATCCACTATTAAAAACGATTCATTACGAAGGCGACACATTGTATTGGCAAAATTGCCCAATGGCATTTGGCGACAATAAAGAGGCCAACTGGATCAGTAATTCTAAAGAAATTGTAAATCCTTATCTTGGTAAAAACCATCCCGAATTTAAAGGGTCCATGCTGCATTGCGGTGAAGTAAAGGATATTATCAAGGCGAAATAAAAAACTTTAAACATAGATTGTTCACTTATCGGCTCACAATATTACGATGTCTTTTTAATCATAAGAATACGTCCATAAGCAGGACTATAATGACGTTTAAAAATCATCTTTCAAATTAGCTGTATTTTAATTTGCCATTCGTGGCAGCCCTATCGCAATGGCAAACAAAACTTTTTTTATCTTACTCTTTCTATTACCATCCGTGCTTTTTGCCCAAAAAAAACACACGATCAGTGGCTATGTAAAAGACAGTCAAAACGGTGAAACCCTCATCGGGGCGGCCATCTCTATTAAAAATCAAAACAAAGGTATTTCCAGCAACCAGTATGGTTTTTATTCACTCACCTTAGCCGAGGGCGACTATGAATTGATTGGATCTTACGTTGGGTTTCAACCTTTGATCATTTCTGTAAAACTGGATGCCGATAAACAATTGAATTTTGATTTATTGCCAAGAGCGGCATTGCAGGAGGTAATCGTAAGTTCTAAAAAACGTGATGAAAATGTTAGAAATGCCCAGATGGGAAAATTTGTATTGCCGATTGAACAGATCAAAGCAGTACCCGCATTTTTAGGGGAAGTGGATTTGCTAAAGACGGTACAATTGTTACCAGGTGTAAGAAATGCTGGCGAAGCAAGTGCAGGCATCTATGTAAGGGGCGGCGGTCCAGATCAAAATTTGATTATGCTGGATGATGCCATCGTTTACAATACCGGGCATCTGTTTGGCTTCTTCTCCATTTTTAATTCGGATGCCATTAAAAACGTTTCACTCATTAAAGGTGGAATGCCGGCACAATATGGCGGCCGTTTATCAAGTGTGTTGGATATTGCGATGAAGGAAGGAAATGACAAAAAATTTCAAGTGGAAGGTGGCATTGGATTGATCGCCTCCCGTTTGTCAATACAAGGTCCCATTAAAAAAAACAAGGCTTCATTTATCGTTTCTGCGAGAAGAACTTATATTGATGCATTGACTAAACCCTTTGTAAAACCAACCAGCCAGTTTTATGGCTCGGGCTATTATTTTTACGATTTAAATGCAAAAGTGAATTACAAATTTTCTGAAAAAGACCGCTTATATATAAGTGGATATTTTGGAAGAGATGTTTTTGATTTTGTGAATGGGCAGCGAAGCCTGGATGTAAATATTCCCTGGGGTAATGCAACAGGAACGCTTAGATGGAACCATGTATTTAATAACCGCCTCTTCGGAAATACGACGGCTGTTTTTAATAATTACAATTTTACTTTTGAAGCAGCTCAAAACAATTTCAATATCAAGCTGGCCTCTGGCATACGTGATTTTAGTTTAAAGCAGGATTTTGATTTGTATCCTTTTACCGGTCATAAAGTAAAATTTGGCGGACTATATACTTATCACCGTTTCACACCCAATGTAGTGAGTGGCCGGCAGGATTCTGTTGTATTTAATCCCCTGAATGCACAACCCAAATTTGCACATGAAGCAGCCGTTTACATACAGGATGACTGGGAGGTAAGTGATAAATTAAAAATCAATGCAGGCCTTCGATACAGCGCTTTTCAACAAGTTGGCCCGTATAAAATTTATCAAAATGATGACAATGGCAACCGGTTGGACAGTTCCGTATTTAAAGCTGGCCAGCCGGTAAAAACCTATGGTGGTTTAGAGCCCAGATTTACAATGCGATATGCCATAGATGATGAAACATCCATTAAAGGTTCTGTCACAAGAAACCTGCAATATATTCACCTGGTTAGTAATTCAGGTTCTACCCTTCCGACCGATCTTTGGGTACCCAGCACCTATCGGGTAAAGCCGCAAATCAGTTGGCAATATGCTGCAGGTTATTTCAAAAATTTTAAAGATAATATGTATGAAACTTCGGTAGAAATGTATTATAAAAGTATGCAAAACCAGATTGAATACGAGGAAGGCTACACGCCGAATACACTGGAAGACACCGAAAACTTTTTTACGTTTGGCAAAGGCTGGAGTTACGGAACGGAACTGTTTATAAACAAAACAAAGGGAAGATTAACCGGTTGGATCGGCTACACATTAAGCTGGACCTGGCGTAAGTTTCCCGGACTAAATTTTGGCGAAAAATATCCTGCCAAGTACGACCGCAGAAATGATATGAGTGTAGTGGCGATTTACGAGTTGAATAAGCAATGGAAATTGTCCGGCACCTTTGTATTTGGAACCGGCAATGCCGCCACATTGCCCCAGCGATTTTATACCGTTAATGGCATACTTACGCAAGAGTACAGCAGAATCAACGAATACCGGCTTCCATCTTACCATCGGATCGACTTAGGTGCAATCTATTCATCCAAAAAAAATGCACATCGTAAAATAAAAACCGAATGGGTATTTAGCGTGTATAATACGTACAGTCGGCAAAATCCCTATTTTATTTATTTCGATCAAACCGGAAATCCTTTTGATGGCACATTGAAAGTGCAAGGCAAACAGGTAAGTATATTCCCAATTATACCTTCTGTAACGTGGAATTTTAAGTTTTAGAAGAAGAA
>JBBQKO010000347.1:0-4138 GCA_038327005.1 Chitinophagales bacterium
CGGGATGGGCCTCAAAGACCTTATCCTCCATAAAAATATGGCAATCTGATGCTGATAAAGTCATTATATTTTGTTGATAATCGGGCTGTGTAAACAAAACCTGCATATCTCTAAACATCTGTTATTTGCGAATTGATAATCTAAGATAGAAAAATTATTGCAAAAAAATGCAGCTAAATATATATTTGAAATAAATATTACGCAAAAAGCTGCATTGTATGCATATTTTGTGGGTAAAAGCCGCAAGGCAACATGAAAAATAGTAATGTAGCTTTGCTATTTTGGCTGCCTCCTATTCTCCATCGCCGGCGTCGCCAAAATAATTCCCGAAAATATTAGCAAGGTCATTTGCATGATAAATGTTATGGTTCTCTTTGTTGCCCAACACAATAATGGTTGCTGAATCTTCCAATAGGCGGATGAAAGCAGCATTGTTGCCATGCCACCATCCATTGTGGTAAATCATTTTTTTACCGGAAGCATAGTTGTTCATTCGCCAGCCCAAACCATAATTGCGGATGCCTGGTTTTTCGTTGCTATAAGGTGCATAGGCTTCTGATAAAGTTTTTTCTGTAAATAGCTGTCCGCTTGTCAAAGCCCGGTCCCAGATTAGCAAATCACGTGGCGTGCTGTACACATTTTTATCTCCATAGACCAAATCTAAAAAATTCATGTTGATCACTTGTCCTCTCCAATCATAACTGAGCGTTACTTTTCCCGAATCACTTTTATCATACACGAATGTATTTTTCATTTGAAGCGGTGTAAAGAAGCTGTCCTGTAAATATGCACCATATTTTTTGCCACTTAGTTTTTCTATCAGCAATGCCAGCAAGGCAAAATTTGTATTGCAGTAATTGAATCTTTTATTGGGTGTGCCAATATCTTTCATATCTGCCCTGCGGTTGATTAAAAAATCAAATACATCTTTGTTAGAAATGTTTACTTTTTTGTTCCATCCCATATTCTCCATAAAGTGAACATAGTTGGGTAGTTCACTGCGGTGATTGAGTAAAGTACGGATGGTGACACCCGGAAAAGTAAAAGTTGGAAAATACTTACTATACTCATCATCAATATTGCATTTACCTTCCTGCCAAAGTTTTAATACAGCCATGGCAGTAAATGTTTTTGAAACAGAAGCAATGTGAAAAGAAGTACTTTTTGAAATGCTATCTGTACTACCGGCATGCTCACTTCCATTGTAGGCTTCAAAAACGATGGTGCCTTTTTTTGCCACCACAATTCCACCATTAAAACCGCTTCTTTTTAAAACGCTATCGTACCATTTTTCGCAGGCAATGCGCAGGCGTTCGCTTTCGGCATTTGTAAGTGAAGAGGGAGCAGGTAATTGTATAATGCCAGCCAGCGAATCATTCTTGTTTTGTTTGCCTTTGGTAGTTGAATTGCAGGCTGCTAAAACAAGCATCGTAGATAATGCTGCATAGCGAACGATCACAGAAGTGTACACAAACTGCTTGCAACACTCCGACATGAATGCTAAGACGGTGTCCCAAAAAGAACAAAAAAATTGGTTCATAAAAATATTAAGACTTAGATAGAATATATTTGTGCAAAATAAGGCGTAATAATCATGGCAGACAAAAATTTAACAAGTTATCCCAAAGAGAAAATCAATATTTTATTTTTAGAGAACATTAGTGAAGTAGCCGTAAAGTATTTTAATGCAGCAGGTTACGGGAATGTGAAAAAATTGAATGGTGCTATCAGTGAAGAGCAGTTGATTAAAGAAATCAAAAATGTACACCTGTTAGGCATCCGGAGTAAAACGCAACTTACAGCTAAAGTATTGGCGGCGGCTGAAAAATTACAGGCCATCGGTTGCTTTTGTATTGGCGTAAATCAGGTAGACCTGAAAGCCGCTACCAAACAGGGGATCGCAGTTTTTAATGCACCTTATAGCAACACCAGAAGTGTGGCAGAATTAGTAATTGGGTCATCTATTATTTTAATAAGAAAGATACTGGATAAAAACAAAGCAGCTCATGAAGGCTCCTGGAATAAGGATGCCAGCGGGTGTTATGAACTGAGAGGCAAAACATTGGGGTTGATAGGATATGGTAATATTGGCAGCCAGGTAAGTGTACTAGCGGAAGCACTTGGAATGAAGGTGATGTATTATGATGTGGAAACAAAACTTCCATTGGGCAATGCAGAAAGTTGCAATACGCTGAAGGAGCTGGTTGGTAAATCTGATATTGTGTCGTTGCATGTGCCTGAATTACCTTCAACCAAAAACCTGATCAGTAAAAACCTGCTAAAAAATTTTAAACAAGGTAGTATCCTGATTAATTATGCCAGGGGAGAAGTGGTGGATATAGATGCACTCGCAAAATCGTTGATAGAAGGGCAGTTGAGCGGAGCCGCCATTGATGTTTTTCCATGGGAACCTGAAAAGAATGGCGATCAGTTTACATCTCCGTTGCAGGGATTGAGCAATGTATTGCTTACTCCTCATATTGGCGGAAGCACGCAGGAAGCACAGCATAATATTGGAGATGATGTGAGCGGTAAATTGTTTAATTACCTCGAAAAAGGAGTCAGTTATGGATCGCATACCATCCCTGCTTTGAGTTTACCACCACAGGAAGGTGCTCACCGCATTTTACACATTCATAACAATGTGCCGGGCGTTTTGAGTGAGATCAATACCACCCTTTCGCAAAATAAAATCAATATCCTCGGACAGTATCTTAAAACAAATGATACAATCGGTTATGTAGTGTTGGATGTAGATAAAGGACTTAGTAAAAATGCACTGGAATTATTGAGGAATGTGAAGGAGACCATTAAGGTTAGAAGACTGTATTAGAAGCAGCCCCTGGGAACTAAGGTCGGTGACACTTTATTTTATTTATACCGTCTTTTAGTAGTAGGAAATTGCATTTTATTTGATCGAAGTATTTTATAAACGGATAAGCTTTCTTATCCGTTTTTTTGGCTACAACTATTTTATCAAATGTGATTACAGTCATAATTATATGGGTAATAAGTAAATACTTTGCCGATCATATTTACAATTTAAAACCTAAAAATTATGAGAAGGATTTTATTTGCTGCACTGCTGATTTGTAGCAGTGTTATTATGAGTTGCAATAGTGGCACTGAACCGGAAAAAACTGCTGGTACAGCCGATTCGCCCGCTGAAAGTTCTGCCGGACAATCTGCCGTAAAAGACGATATGTCGTCAAAAAATGTAGTGCAGGTGGCGGTAGGAAGCGCTGATCATACTACCCTTGTAGCAGCCATAAAGGCCGCAGGATTAGTAGATGCTTTGAGCAATGCCGGTCCATTTACCGTATTTGCTCCAACCAATGCAGCCTTTGATAAACTACCTGCGGGTACGGTGGATAATCTATTGAAACCCGAAAACAAAGATGACCTGGTTGATATACTGCAATACCATGTTTCGTTGGGAGTGTTTAAACCGGAAATGTTTACTGAAGGTCAGGAAATTGGCCAGGTAAATGGCGGTAATATCATCATCACCAAAAAGGATGGTAAATTAATGGTAAACGGAACAGCTACCATCATTGCATCCATACCAGCATCGAATGGTATCATCCATGTAATTGATGGGGTATTGCTGCCACCACCTCCACCGCCAGCGGTTAAATAATTGATCCTGCAAAGAAATATCCGATCGTTCAATCTGAAACAGAATGCAAACCCAGTAATAGGAAGTTGAGGACAGGTTATTAAACTGAATTGGATTCCATACAACTAAGGCACCGTCAGATGGGTGCCTTTAGTTTTTGCATAAGGTTGCCAACCTTCCTGCCAGTATTCGGAAATGGGTTGTTCTTTTCTGTAAGGTAGGCAACCTATACCCACGGTATCTTCCATTCGGGTGTCTTAATTTTGTTGCATAAGGTTGCCAACCTTCCTGCCAGTATTCGGAAATGGGTGGTTCTTTTCTGTAAGGTTGGCAACCTATACCCACGGTATCTTCCATTCGGGTGTCTTATTTTTATTGCGTAAGGTTGCCAACCTTCCTGTCAGTATGCGGAAATGGGTCGTTCTTTTCTGTAAGGTTGGCAAAACTTAATCTTGTTCTTTCTGCTCCCGCTGGAAGGCCAATAATTTTTTCTGTATGATCAACGAAATGCTAAGTGCC
>JBBQKO010000348.1:0-4119 GCA_038327005.1 Chitinophagales bacterium
AGTAATTTTTCTGCAAATCCAATGGCGAGCTCGGTACCCAATAAATGATTGCCTTCTACTCCTCCAATCACTGCGATGCCAGGTTTCGTTTCGGTATTACCGTTACCAATGCTCATCATCCAGATGTCTTTACCGCCAACGGTTTTTGCAATGGATTTTAGTTTAACCATTTGCGGATAATTTTTACTAAGGGTATTGAGACGGGCAGATTGCTGGCTGAAATTGCTATAATCCGTTTGAGCCATGGTGAAAGCAGTCAGTAAACAACAACTGATTACAGCAGTTAACTTTTTTATCATTCAATTTTATTTTGGGCTATAAATATAAGTAAAGATGTCAGCAAATTTCTACGAAAAAAATAAACTACCAGCGAATAAAAATTAATAAAATGGTTGGTAACAGTTTTAAAAAAAGAGTCTTTCGCTTTTTCCGATTACCAGGAAAAAGAATTGCTATTTTGGTAATTCCATGTCACCGAGATTATAGATTTCCATTATGCCGGACAGCTCTTTTTCAAAATCAATTTTAAGGTCGATCAATCTGCCGGTTTTCATATCAAATACCCAACCATGCACCCTTAGGCCCCGCTCTTTAAATGCACTTTGAACCGCAGCGGTTTTTATAAGATTGATACATTGCTCAAGTACATTTAATTCAACCAGCCGATTGTAACGATCATTGTCATCAACGATGGCATTCAGTTCTGTTTTATAAATGCGAAATACATCCCGTATATTTCTGAGCCATGGATTCAATATACCCATATCCTGGGCTTGCATGGCAGCTTTTACCCCACCACAAAAATAGTGACCACATACAACGATGTGATTCACTTTCAGGTGGCGTACTGCATAATTTAAAACAGACATCATATTGAGGTCGATGCTGATTACCATATTGGCAATGTTGCGATGAACAAAGACCTCTCCCGGCTTTACTCCCATTAACTCTTCGGCAGTAACCCTGCTATCAGAACAACCGATATACAAAATCTCAGGGTTTTGACCTTCTGATAATTTTTCAAAATATTGCGGATCAATGCTTAGTTTATCAGCAATCCATTTTTCATTGTTGGCAAATACTTTCTCCAGTTGCATGATCTTTTTATTGTAATTTTTTATCAATAATTGGTGCACTAAATTTAGGGCAATTGCTATTTTTATTAATGCGATTTTTACAAATTTATTTTAAATGCTGTTGCCTTAAAATTTGCTATTTATTTCAAATCCCGGCCTGCATGAATACATGCTTTACTTGTTGCTCAATTACTTTTTTTCAATAGCGCCCGGTTTGCGTTTGCACCCGAAAATACCCTTTAGCTTACTAAAATAATGAAAGCTTTTTCTGTGTTTTAGAGTCCTGCAAATGGAAACAAACCTTATCTAACAGCAACAGCTTCTATGTTAACACCAGACTGGTATTATTTTGGACATTCATAAGTTCGTGTATCCTTGTCTGAAAGCCGATTTTTTGGATAATGTGCCTGCCGGTCGTACTTCTTTCCCGGCCGGATAGTAAGGGCCACGTAAAAACCGCCCGACTGCATTTTATTTTTACCAAACAGGTTACTTAAATTATGCGTCCCCATCAATACGGGGCCGGCTTTGAACGCCCCTCCAACCCAAACCTGCCCCCTGTTGTTCACCAGTATTGGCATATAAGCCCCTACCGATTTCAATTCCCACCTCGGTGTAACGGCCAGTAAATTGATATCCTTGATGTACCGTAATTTTTTAGCTACCAGCGGCGTAACCGGTATCGTTAATTCCATATTTAAAAAAACATTGTGAAGGATGTGCTGATCAATATTAATCACCATACGGGTTGGCTGATAGATATTAAACTGTCCGGTTAATCCGCGAAATGTAGCGGCGATTGTTGCAAGACTATCATTGAATTGATCAAACGATTCAACTACCGAAAATTTATTTTCAAGCACCGTATCGGTAATGCCCGCTCTTACTCCGGACCCAGATCTGCTCCTGCTTCCAAATTTAAAATTATTTCGTCCGATATCCATCATTGAAATACCGATCTTCGTTTCGTAAGCAAAATCACCTCCCTCCTCTTTATCTTCTTCAGATAACCGGATGTATTCAAGGCCCATATCAACGCTAAGACCGGTAGTGTTATTTTCAAGAAATGCCTTCCTGTTTGCGGTGCCTGTGTTACTGCTTTTGATTGCATCGATATTGGCTGAGTAGCCATATTGTAAATTCCCTTTAGCAACCAGATAAGCTGGTATGCCCGATAAAATAGTTGGCGTATAACTCAACCCCTCTGCAATTGCATAACCACCGGCAAGCGCACGATTCAGCTTAATTGTGGCACCTGCATTCAACAGCTTATCTCCGTCATCAATAATTGTTTGAGCATAGGTTGCATACAATTCTGCCCAGGTGCTCCCACTCGCTTCGGCCGATAATGGAAGACTGCCACTATTTAATTTCATAAAATCTGCCAGGCTGTACATCGTATCCTGAAAATTAGCCCGGCTGGTAGTCGCATAAATATAATTGCGGATGGTGGCACCAAATGCGATGGCTGCTTTTGAATTCAGGCTGATTCTTGTGTTCAATAAGCGAATGTCCTGGTTGGCGAATTGAAACCTCTTTTTTGTTCCGTTATCTGGCAAAATTTCGGCATTGTTGGGCGAAGAAAGCAGGGAAAGATTTTTTACCATATAGGTGTTGGTAGTATGCTTTACCTGAACCGAAAATGGGGTAATATCCCAGGCATAGGGCACATGCACAATGGAAGCAGGGTTACTGGAAGGAGCCAGGCTTCCTGCATACGAGGAACCATTGATGGCCTGATAATTTTGTGCTAACAAAAAATTAAAAAAAAGCAGACAAGGAATAAATAAAAATCTTTTAAAAAGGAGCATACATTACAAACTTTCAGCGATTTATGATTTGGATTTTAATATCGGGGCAAAAGATACGATTTTATACAAATGATTGCTCCATAAAGCTCAAAGTGCAATCAGAGCCAATTTGTAAAAGGATGATTATCTTATCTGACTGCCGCAGGCGATTGATCCTTAATCCGTTTTTTAATGAATCTTTCAACGTTTTATCCCAACATGGTCTGTAAAAATAAGCCTGCTATAATTTACCTCCCTTAGAAATGCAAAGGGTTTGAGATAGCATTAATTTAATTGCCTGTAAAACGCTTTAGCGTCAATTACAAAATTGCATCCAGCAACAATACACCAGCCAACCCTAAAAAAGAAATGACACTTTCCATTACCGTCCATGATAAAAAAGTTTGCTTCAGGGTAAGCTTGAAAAATTCCTTGTACATCCAAAAGCCAGAATCATTGATATGCGAGCCAAATACACTGCCAGCTCCCACGGATAAAACCATTAGCTCTGGTGACACTACTCCGGTTGAAACCAATGGCGACACTACGCCTGCAGCTGTAATACCCGCTACCGTTGCAGACCCAATCGTAACTCTTAGCAATGCAGTAACAATCCATCCAAATATCAAGGGTGGCATTTGCCATTTACTGCTAAAGCCTGCAATATATGCACCGGTGCCACTATCCGTTAACACTTGCTTTAATACACCGCCTGCGGTAATAATTAATAGTATCATGGCAATTCCTCCCACTGCCTCGTTTAACCACTTCATTACAGTTTCCATTTTGTGACCGCCCTTTATTCCAAAAAAATAAATTGCAATAATCACTGCCAGCAATAAAGCAATGGTGGAGTCGCCCGTAAAGCTGAGCATTTTTCTCAGCATAGCACCATCGGGCAAAAAACTATTGGCAATTACAGCCAACGTAATCAGCACTACAGGTAACAAAGCAATTGCAAAACTTGGCAGTATAGCAGGTAATTGCCTGTCCGACATAATGTCTTCTACCGAAAAAAGTGCGGAAGTCTCCGTTTTTATTTTTTGTAAAAACCTGCCCAGCAGGGGCCCGGCAATGATCACGGTGGGGATGGTAATGAAAATTCCATACACCAATACTTTCCCCATATTGGCGTGAAACGCATTTACCAAAACTACCGGTCCCGGGTGTGGAGGTAAAAAACAATGCGTGGTACTAAGCGCCGCCGCCATAGGTATAGCGAGGTATAGCAAGGGCAGGCCTGTTTTGCGTGC
>JBBQKO010000349.1:0-4111 GCA_038327005.1 Chitinophagales bacterium
GACAGAGACAGAAGAGAGGAGCGTGCAGAAAAAAAACTGGACCGCCTTTATACTTTTATGATTCGTTTACGCCTGCCCGGTGGGGCACTCTCCGCAGAGCAATGGATTGCGGCGCACAATATTGCTGGTAAAAATTCGACCGGTGTTATAAAAATAACTACCCGTCAAACCATACAATTGCATGGACTGATAAAGGCAAAAATAAAACCTACCATTCAAGCCTTTAACGAGGCACACCTTGATTCAATTGCTACCTGTGGTGATATCAACCGAAACGTAGCTTGTAGTTCTAACCCGAGCGAATCACCCTTGCACGATGAAGTGTTTGCTTATGCAGATAAGATCAGTATGTTGCTGATGCCAAAAACAAAAGCTTACTACGAAATATGGCTGGATGAAGAAATATTAATTGATAAAAAAGTGGAAGCAGATCCTTTATACCAGGATCGCTATATGCCGAGGAAATTTAAAATCGGTATCGCCATTCCGCCCAACAATGATGTGGATGTATTGACCAATGATATTGGCTTGATTGCGATTATTGAAGACAATGAATTGAAGGGTTTTAATATTGCAATTGGTGGTGGTTTATCTACCACCCATGGCAATGCAGAAACCTATGCAAGGCTGGGAACGGTGATTGGTTTTGTGGATACGGAAGAGAAGGTTTTGAAAGCTGTGTATGAAATATTAACCGTGCAACGCGACTTTGGTAACCGGAGCGATCGCAAACTTGCGAGGTTGAAATATACCCTCGACAGAATGGGCGTGGATGAATACCGGAAGGAGGTGGAAAGGCGCACTGGCTTTGCGTTGGAGCCTGCAAGACCTTATAGTTTTACAACCCGTGTAGATCGTTATGGATGGGAGGTAAGTGAAAAAGGAAACTGGAATTATACGTTGTTTATCGAAAATGGTCGTGTGCTGGATGATGAAAAACTGGCATTAAAAACGGCTTTATTGGAAGTGGCAAAAACGGGTAAATCGAATTTTCTTTTTACCAGCAATCAGAATATGATCATCAGTGACGTGGCTGCAAAAGATAAGGATACGATCAATGAAATATTGGAGCGATTTAAAATAATTGAGCACACCAATGCGGCTTCCTCTTTACGCAAAAATGCAATGGCTTGTGTGGCATTGCCTACTTGTCCGTTGGCGCTTGCTGAAGCGCAACGCTATATGCCTTCATTGATTTCTAAAGTTGAACCTTTGCTGGTAAAACACAATCTGCATACCGAAAATATTGTGATGCGCATGACGGGTTGCCCGAATGGATGTGCCAGGCCTTATGCTGCCGAGATTGGACTGGTAGGAACCGCTGCCGGCAAATACAATTTGCATATTGGTGGTGATAATACCGGCGAGCGTTTGAACAAGTTATATAAGGAAAGTTTGGAAGAGGCTCAGATACTAATTGAGCTGGATAGTTTGTTTACTGCATTCAAAGTAGAGCGAAATGAAAGGGAATCCTTTGGGGATTACACCTGGCGGAAGCAACTGAATAATCTGTAAACGCTCTGTTGAAGAAATTTTTTTAAAAATTGCAATTATTAGTCTACTGATTTAGTAGAGATAATATATCTTCGCAAAAAAAACATCAGCTTCTTCAATTGAAACTGCCACATGATTTATGGATGATATCAAGAGTACAACACCAATGAATGCTGAATTTCCGGAAACACCGGTGGATGGAAACCGTCTCTTTCCTGTTTTTCTAAAACTGGAGCAATTGTCTTTGTTGATAGTAGGAGGGGGCTATGTAGGTATGGAAAAATTGAGCGTGGTATTACAAAATTCACCGGGTGGTAAAATTAAAATCGTTGCAACACAAATCAGCGATGCGATAAAAGAATTGGTGGCAGGAAGAAATAATATTCAACTGATTGAGCGTGCATACGAGGCTGCGGATGTTGATGGTGCTGATATTGTGATAGCCGCCGTAAATGACGTAACGGTTAGTGCAGCAGTTAGCAAAGATGCAAAAGCAAAAGGCAAACTGATTAATGCAGCGGATAAGCCCGATCTCTGCGATTTTTACCTGGGTTCTATTGTGCAAAAGGGAAATCTTAAAATTGCGATTAGTACCAATGGTAAGTCGCCTACAATTGCCAAGCGGGTGAAGGAAGTTTTAAATGAAACACTGCCCGATGAAATTGATGCGCTTTTGTTGAACATGCAAAGCATTCGCAACAAAATGAGTGGTGACTTTGCAGAAAAGGTGAAGCAGTTAAATGAAATTACCAAAACGCTTTCTCAAGAATAACAGCCATGCCCAATCAAACTACGGAAGAAATTATTGAAGAAATCACCCATTCAACAGAAGTCGTTTCTGCAACGCAGGAACTGATTTCATCTCAACGAAAAGTATTTGGAAAATATATGGTAGCCAGTGCCATCGTTTTAATCGTTGTTTTATTTTCTTACTTTTTTTTAACGGCTGAGCAACTTACTTTATTACAGACTACTATTAACAAAGACAACCATTTATTTTATTGGATGTTACTAATCGGGTTTGGAGCCGAAGTGATTGCTGGTTCTATGGGCATGGGATATGGGGTAATATGTACTTCACTTTTATTGATATTGAATGTGCCGCCTCCGGTGGTAAGTGCAAGTATTCATTCTGCTGAATCCTTTACCAGTGCAGCGGGCACCATCAGTCATTGGCAACTGGGCAATGTAAATAAAAAGCTCGTAAAAGCGCTGGCCATTCCTGCTGTGATTGGCGCTGTGATCGGCGCTTTGGCGCTTTCTTATGTAGGCGAGCGCTATGCAAAAATTACCAAACCTTTTATTGCTGTTTACACCATTTACCTTGGCATTCGGATTTTGCAAAATGCATTTAAAAAGAAAGAAGTTAACCAGCAAAAGAAAAAAAGCAATATCACAGTACTGGGTTTAATAGGCGGTTTTATTGATTCATTTGGTGGTGGTGGCTGGGGACCACTGGTAACAGGAACGTTTATTAAAAATGGACATACGCCCAGGTTTGTAATTGGCAGTTCTACCTTTGCCAAATGTATTCTTACCGTTGCAAGTGCCATCACTTTTATTTTTACCATCGGTATACAGCACTGGAATATCGTGGCAGGTTTACTCATCGGTGGTATTGTGACTGCACCATTTTCGGCCATGCTTACGGCTAAACTTCCCCCTAAAAAAATGTTTGTTGCGGTTGGTGTGCTGGTTATTTTTTGCGGACTGGTTACTATTTACAGAGCCATCTTTTTATAGTTTTTTTTATAATCTCTAATCCGAAGTATTCTACTGCACATTGCAACGACCATCTTTGGTTTTTCGTTTATTGTTCCTTTAGTCATACAGCGCTTCAAGAATATTCCTGATTATTGAATTATTAACTTTCTGACTGATGGTGAATGATCCAGCATTGTGGGTTGCATAAAAATATTTAAATAAAGTCTATAAAAATGATAGACTAATAGATTTTCTCCTATATTTGCATTGATTATTTTTTTAACTAAATGAAATTTTGTGATCAACAATACCTCCCCGCTTTTGCTGCGATGTTGTAGCGTAACCCAGCCTCGTTTGCTCTGATTTATTTGTATTTATAGTCTATTAAAATAGTGTACTAAAAGAACCAATCTTAAATGATGCTGGTTGAGTACACCTGCTATTGGTATGTCTGCAAAGAAACTAAAGCACTTTTTTTCAATAAAGAATAAAACCAAAACCAACGTTTATATCAATGAAAAAGTTATTAGTATTATTATTTTTAATTCCGGTTGTGGTATCTGCCCAATTAAATGGCCGTGTGGTGAGTGAAAGAAATGAAGCGTTGGCTTCTGCAAATATTTCAGTCAAAGGCACTTCAATAATAACAATGAGTGATTCAACAGGAAGATTTTTGCTGAACTATGATCAAAAAATTCCTTACACGATCGTCGTTTCCTTTGCAGGGTTTGAAACCCGCCAGGTGATTATTAAAAACAGCATTACAAACGACCTGCTGATACAGTTGCAACCGCTTTTTCAAACCGATACGGTGGTGATTACGTCCAGGCGTCGCAGAGAAGTGCTACAGGATGTGCCGATTCCTATAACCGTATTAAGTGGTAAACTGATGGAAGATGCCGGAGCCTTTAAC
>JBBQKO010000350.1:0-4110 GCA_038327005.1 Chitinophagales bacterium
GATTGCTGCATGTTGGTAACATCGCTGTTGCCCAATCGCCTGCCCTCTATTTCCATGTACATATTGAGTAAATTGAAACTCCGGATGAAATTACTTACCCTGCCACGACCATATAAATCGTAGGCACCGGCCAATACTACATCCTTCACTTTAAATGCTTCCGGGCTGCTAACAATACCAATCTGTCCATTGGCCACTGTAATACCGTAGTAATTAGATGGGTCAATTTTGTTGGCCGTTATTTTCCAGGCATCCTGTGCAAAACTGTTGCTATAAACAAATACCGTAGCAAGAATCCATATTATTTTTTTCATATAGTAATTTTTGTAAAACGCTCTGTTTATCGTAACATTTAGTTATTTTATTGTTACAATACAGGCCTGGTAAGGCTGTAAAGTAACCGTGTTGCCATTTACTGGTAAGGCCTTTAAATTGTTGATCCACTCTTCTCCAATTTGCATATTCCCCAAATTAAAAAAGCCACCGGTTTTTCTAAAACTTAATAACACCAATACTTTTTCGCCTTTGGCTTCCCTGGTGTATGCATAAACATCTGGGTTATCTTTATCAAGCAAAGTATATTTTCCATATACCAAAATGTCCTTTTGGTCTTTACGCAATTGCACCATCTTCTTAAAATAGTTTAATACTGAATTGGGGTCTTTTTCCTCAGTAAGTACATTGATTTCGGTTTTATTTTCATTTACTTTAAGCCAAGGCGTGCCTGAAGTAAAATCTGCATTTTTACCATCCGTCCATTGAAACGGTGTTCTGCCATTATCTCTTGCACCGCCATTTTTTTGATCTTCAATAAACCCTTTTAAATCCCCCCCTGCATTTTTAACTTTACCGTATTCAGCAATGGTTTCAATATCGCGGTAATCATCAATCTTGTCAAATTTTATATTGGTCATGCCCAATTCATCTCCAAAGTAATAATAAGGTGTTCCTCTCATACTTAACAAAAATGTGGTCAGCATTTTAGAAGATGCGGCCCTAAATTCAGGCGCATCATTCCCCCATCTTGAAACCATCCGTGGTTGATCGTGATTACCAAGATATATAGTTCCCCATCCTTTGTTGGCAAAAACACTATCCCAATCGGAATATATTTTTTTAAATGCAACCAGGCTCCAGTTAGGATCCATTTTTTTAAAATAACCCGGTACATATCCCAAATCTACCCCATCAAAATGATAAGCCATATCAAGCTCGTGCCTGTCCGGATCTACAAAATCCATGGCGGTTGCTTTAGTGGTGCCGGCACCTTCAGACAGTGTCATAATATCATATTTACTCAACACCTCTTTATTCATTTCCTGTAGGTAACTGTGAAGTCCGGGGCCACTTGCCATATACACACCCCAATGGCCATCATATTTTTCATCCAGCATTTTTTGTGTAATCACCGGGAAAGTAGTGTCTTTTGCGATAAATGGAATTACATCCATTCTAAAACCATCCACCCCTTTTTTAAACCAACGGTTCATCATTGCAAATATTTCTTTGCGCAATTCAGGATTCTCCCAATTGAGATCCGGTTGTTTGTAACTGAAATAATGTAAATAATAACTATTGGTGAGCGAATCAAAACGCCAGCCGCTGCCATCAACTTCAAAGGCTCCCGGACGAAAGGCTGGCTTTCCCTTTTCTGCAGGCCACCAATGGAAATAATTTCTATATTTATTTGTTCTTGAACTGCGGGCCTGCTTAAACCATTCATGCTCATCACTGCAATGATTCACCACTAAATCCATCACCAACTTCAATCCTCTTTTATGCATTTCGCTTAACATCGCATCAAAATCAGCCATCGTTCCAAACTCCTTCATAATGTCATCGTAGTTACTGATATCGTAACCATTATCTGCATTGGGGCTGCTATATATTGGATTCAACCAAATGATATTGATACCCAGATTTTTTACATAATCCAATTTTGAAGTAAGTCCTTTTAAATCGCCAACTCCATCACCGTTACTGTCTTTAAAACTTCTGGGATAAATCTGGTACACAACGGCTTCCTTCCACCATTTCTTTTCGGACTTATCAGTCATTTCAACAGGAGGTTTTTTTGTATAATCATTACAGGAGATTAGCCCAATTGAAATAGAAAGGGCAGCAATTGCACATAGCTTTAGCATAATCAAAAATTATTCGCTAAAGGTATCCCTTTTAGTAATCGAACTAACCAATACTTTTATGAACATCAATCGTTTGCAACTTTTTTTTCAAATATTTAGTACAACTTATTTACAGGTTAGATCTTTTCGATATACCAGGCCAATTGAATGCTTATGCGCTTTTTTTGAGGAAATGCTTTCGGATTATTTTCAGCAGCGTAATAACTCTTTTTAAAAGTGAATTTTAACCGGCTTTATTTCGAGAAAACTTCCTGAGTGAAAGTTGGGAAATGATTAGGATAAAAAAGAAAGAAGAAACAATGATATCTTAAAAAAATATTTCTATGCAGCATTACGGTTGAATTTAACTTTATTTGCTGAAAGAATTGATTGCAAAAAATAAAAAATGCTGTATTTATGAGAAAGTGGATCGCTTCTGTGTTGTTTATCTTTTGCCTGTTGCTGGCTTCCTTGTATTTACTTATTCCAGCTACAATTGTTCTTCAAAAAGATGTTAAAATTAAAATTAATCAGCAGTCTATAAAAAGACTGCTAATGGATGAAAATAACTGGCATAAATGGTGGAGCGATGATGACACTACTATTGTTGAAAAATCCCCTGTGCACTTTATTTTATTTAACGGAAATTCCTATTCGATTACAGATAAAAAATACAGTTCTGTCTTATTAACAATTCATAATAAAAACAATGCGCTCGCTACCTCATCTTTAGATATTATTACTATTTCAAAGGATAGCGTTAAACTTTATTGGGAAGCAGTTATAGCTACTTCTAAAAATCCTGTTACACGCCTGCAGCAATACCTTACATCCCGGGAAATCAAAAAAGATATGTCGATCCTACTTAATAAAATCGAAATCTTTTTTTCTAAACCATACAATATTTACGGCATCGATATCCGTCAGGAATTGGTAGTAGATTCATTACTCTTATCTACTTATGACTCCGTTAAAAATTATCCTTCAACCGGATTTATTTATTCACTCATTGACAAACTTAAAAAATACATTGATGCAAAGGATGCCACAATAACCGGCAATCCAATGCTCAATATTTTCACAAAGGATAGCATCACTTACCTGGTTAAAGTTGCTTTACCGGTAAATAAAAAACTACCCGCAAGTGGTAAAATTTCCTACAAATGGATGTTGCCGGGCGGGCATATTTTAGTTGCGGATATAAAAGGTGGCTCAAAAGTCATCGACCGGGCATCAAGGCAGATGGAGCTTTTTGTAAGTGATAATCAAAAGATAGCTCCTGCCATATCATTTCTTTCGTTGGTCACCAACCGTATGCAGGAAAAAGACAGCACAAAATGGGTGACACGTATCTACTTTCCGATAATTGATTGATGAGGCCTTGGCGTTTTTTATTTACTGTCATCCGGGAAAGAATAAATGAAAATCTGCCAAAATGATTACATTCTTTTCGAAAGAAAATTCTTCTCTTATTTAAACCTTAGTATTACTGTACGAATCATTGAACGAGCTGACATAATTATTATAAAGAAATATATGAGATACCCGAAAAATATATATCTCAAAAGGAAACTCTTGGCGTTACTCAGGTAAATGATTTTTTGTTGTTGGCTTAGCTAAGAATTTTATTACCATTGCACTATCATTATTGCGGGCTAAAATAAATGCTGGTTGCTTTCCGATTGTTACTGCTCTTATCCTTCGTACCTGTCCCTTTATTGTCAGGCCATTGATTGGAGATATAGTGAAGTTGCCATTGCCCTGGTTAATGAGTATGGTGCCAAAATCTGCATCATACCTTCCCATTTCGATATTACAATTATAAAAATTTCCGACTAGCAAAATATCAGGAAGATCGTCGTTATTTGCATTTACTACCACTGCATCTTTATAAGGCGAAAACTGTGCTTCAGCCGGCAAAGCCTTCGTTTCAAAGTTGCCTTTTCCATCATTTATCAAAATAGCATTTGAAAAATAATTTGCCTTA
>JBBQKO010000351.1:0-4107 GCA_038327005.1 Chitinophagales bacterium
ATTATCAGTTTAACCAACAAACAAGGTCAGGTTATTTCCTGGGCTAGTGCAGGAAAAATGGGTTTCAGAGGTAGTAAGAAAAATACACCTTATGCAGCACAGATGGCTGCTTCAGATGCAGCGAAAGTGGCAATGGATGCAGGTTTGAAAAGAGTAGATGTATTTGTGAAAGGTCCGGGTTCAGGACGTGAAGGTGCTATCAGGGCATTGTCACAATCTGGAATCGAGATCAATATGATCAAAGACGTTACACCTTTGCCTCACAACGGTTGTCGTCCTCCAAAAAAGAGAAGAGTATAAAGCCCCTAAATTCCCTAACGGGGACTTTGGAGTTTTATGATTTTTATACTATTTATTAACGGGTGCAATATTCATTTTATGATTTTTTAATGTTGCATCGTCACTAAAAAATCCCCAGTAAATAATGGCAAGGTACACAGGTCCTAAAACAAAGATCTCCAGAATTTTCGGAGAGCCTATTACAGGTAACGGCAAGTGGTTAACTAAAAACAGTAACCCTCCGGGAATGCACGGTGCAAACCGCAAACGTAAAACTTTAGGCGAATACGCCTTACAGTTACGTGAAAAGCAAAAGGCAAAATACACCTATGGTTTGCTTGAAAAACAATTCCGTAAAACATTTGATGAGGCTGCAAGGCGTAAAGGTGTTACAGGTGAAAACCTGATCAAGTTACTGGAAGCACGTTTGGATAATGTTGTTTTTCGTATGGGAATTGCACCAAGTCGTCAGGCTGCACGCCAGTTGGTTAGTCACAAGCACATTACTGTTAACGGCGACGTATTAAACGTTCCATCTTATTCAATGAAGCCGGGTGAAACAGTGGGTTTGAAAAATAAGAGTGCGGTAAATACTTCTATTACTGGAAATGTAAGAGGTAAAAATGCAAAATTTAGTTGGGTTGATTTCAACGAAACTGAATTAAAAGGTACTTTCATTGCATATCCTGAAAGAGAAAATGTTCCTGAAAATATTAAGGAGCAATTGATCGTGGAATTGTACAGTAAGTAAGCCCCCTGCGCTCCCTGAAAGGGGAACTTGAAATAGTATAATGGGCGTTGCATGTTGCTGAAAAAGTACAAGTGAGTGACACAACGATGATCAATATAGAAATATAGCTGGTTGCATAAATATTAAATTAACATCCTTGTCTCCCTTCAGGGGATAAGGGCTAAAAAAAACAAAATACAAATGGCCATTTTAAATTTTGTTAAGCCCGATAAAATCGTACTTCAGAAAGCAAATGATTTTGAAGCACAGTTTGAGTTTCGTCCGCTTGAACCTGGTTATGGTGTAACAATTGGTAATGCATTGCGTCGTGTATTGCTTAACTCTTTAGAGGGTTATGCGATCATTGGTATTAACGTTGTTGGGGCTGACCATGAGTTTGCAACCATCAAAGGTATTACTGAAGATTTAACTGAAATTATACTGAACCTGAAGCAGGTTCGTTTTAAGAAGAAAGTAGAGCATGAAGTTAGTACTGAAAAAATTTCCCTTTCTATTAAAAATAAGACAGAATTTACTGCTGCAATGATCGGTGAAGCATCGCCGACTTTTGAAGTGATGAATCCTGAATTGATCCTTTGTGTAATGGATAGCAGTGCCAAGCTGGATATCGAAATTACCATCGGTAAGGGCAGAGGTTATGTGCCTGCTGAAGACAATAAAGAAAAGAATAATCATTTCGGATATATTGCGGTTGATGCAATTTACACACCAATCAAAAATGTGAAATATACCATCGAAAATACCCGTGTTGAACAACGCACGGATTTTGAAAAACTGATTATGGAAGTAATCACAGATGGTACCATTCATCCTGAAGAGGCTGTTAAGCAAGCGAGTCGCATTCTGATCCAGCATTTGATGATCATTACTGATGAGAACATCACTTTTGACACCAAAGAAGATAAGAAGGAAGACCTGGTTGATGAACAAACTTTACAATTACGTAAAGTATTAAAGACACCACTGGAAGATTTAGATCTTTCGGTACGTGCCTTTAACTGTTTGAAAGCTGCTAAGATCAATTCATTGAGTGAGTTGGTACAGTACGAGCAGGAAGACCTGATGAAATTCAGAAACTTTGGACAGAAATCGTTGAGCGAAATTGAGCAGGTGCTGAACGAAAGAGGGTTGGGTTTTGGAATGGATTTGAGCAAGTTGAAGTTGGACGATGAATAAATTAGCTAATTAGCCAATTTGCTAATAAGCTAATAAAGTGTTCGAGGTGCGGATACTCTTCTAAATTTGAGGAATTGGCACATTAGCACATTATCAAATTAGCACATTATTATTAACAAGTACGCTGCAAATCCTGACACGGTGCAGTGGAAATTTAAAACAAACATGTCATGCGTCACGGAAATAAGAATAACAATTTAAGCAGAACCGCTTCTCATAGGAAAGCGTTGTTGATGAATCTTGGTTGCCAGTTGATTAATTTCAAAAGAATCACAACCACATTGGCTAAAGCAAAGGCTTTGCGTACTTACATTGAGCCATTGATTACAAAAACAAAGGCAACTGAATCTAAAGAAAGTATCATGCACAATCACCGTATTGTGTTTAGTTACCTTAATGATAAAGCTGCTGTGAAAGAACTGTTTACAGTTGTAGCTCCAAAGGTTGCAAGTCGCCCGGGTGGATATACCCGTATTATCAAATTAGGTCAAAGAACCGGCGATGCTGCTGAAGTAGCGATGATTGAGTTGGTTGACTTTAATGAGATTTACGGTAAAGGTGTTTCTACTACCGCTGCTGCTGAACCAGCTAAGAAAACAAGACGTAGTGGTGGTGCTAAAAAGAAGGCCGCTGATACATCCGCTGTTGAAGAAGCTGTTGAAGTGAAAGCTGAAGATAATGCCGGAACTGCAACTGAAGAAAAAACAGAAGCATAAATTGAATAAAGCATCATTTATATAAGGCTCCGATTTTAATATCGGAGCTTTTTTTATATAATTTTTTTAGCGGTTGGGATATTTTTGATAGGGTTTAATAACCCTCCAGCATTGGGTTTGGGAAAAGCCTTGTAAATTTAATTCCTTGTTTTTATCCCCGTTTTTGGGTTGGGCATAAAAATATTTGTTTCATAACCAATTGAATTGTTTTCTTTGCAAAATTTCTATTAAAAATGTCAACGCTTACGCAACAAAAAATAGCCATTTTATTATTGGAAGATGGCACCTTGTTTTACGGTAAATCATTTGGGAAAATTGGTACTACCACCGGTGAATTGTGTTTTAATACCGGGATGACTGGCTACCAGGAAGTATTTACCGATCCAAGTTATTTTGGACAGGTGCTTATTATGAACAATGTACACATTGGAAATTATGGGATAAAATCGACAGATGTTGAAAGTGATACAGTGAAAGTAAAGGGTGTGATCGGTAGAAATCTGGAAGAACAATATTCCCGTTTTATGGCAGATGATTCTTTACAGGCTTATTTTAAACAACAACAGGTAGTAGCGATCGATCATGTGGATACAAGGGCATTGGTGGCCCATGTACGCACACAGGGCGCCATGAATTGTATTATCTCATCCGATATAACAGACATTGAAATACTAAAGGCAACATTGGCTAAAGTACCTTCCATGGATGGGTTGGAATTGGCTTCGTCCGTATCAACAGAGGAACCTTATTTTGTAGGGGATTCTGAAAGTAACATCCGTATTGCAGTGTTGGATTGTGGTGTTAAGAGAAACATCTTAACCTGT
Source organism: Chitinophagales bacterium (assembly GCA_038327005.1). Taxonomy (GTDB): domain Bacteria; phylum Bacteroidota; class Bacteroidia; order Chitinophagales; family Chitinophagaceae; genus Ferruginibacter. The sequence goes on from JBBQKO010000351.1 coordinate 3,747, forward strand.
CTTGCTGCAAGAGGTGCTTATATAAAAGTTCATAATTTAAAAACCACTTACAACCAGTTGAAGGAGTTTAAACCCAACGGTTATTTTATCAGCAATGGTCCCGGCGATCCGGCTCCATTGGACTATGTGGTGAATACGGTAAAGGAAATTCTTGCTGCTGGTACACCCTTGTTTGGCATTTGTTTGGGCCATCAACTATTGGCTTTGGCAAATGACATTCCTACTTTTAAAATGCACCACGGACACAGGGGTTTAAATCATCCTGTAAAAAATATCATCAGCGGTAAATGTGAAATCACGACACAGAACCATGGTTTTGGGGTGGATCCTGTTGCTGTAAAGGCATCAGACAAAGTGGAGA
>JBBQKO010000352.1:0-4088 GCA_038327005.1 Chitinophagales bacterium
AAAAAAAGATTGGGCTTCTTACGTAATCAAGGATGGTTTATTGATAACCGGCCAAAATCCGGCATCATCCGAAGAAGCCGCCAGGAAATTGCTGGCGGTTTTGAAAAAAGAGTAGGATTGAGATGGAATTAAAAAATTGTCATATTGACTCAAAGGCCAAATAATCAGGTAAAATAGAGTTTAAATGGCTTATTCCTTACACTAAATTAATACTAATTCATAAAACGACTAAAATGAAAATTCAGATTAACACCGATAAAAACATCACAGCTTCAGATGAATTGTCTGCTTATTTAGAGTCCACAATTTCTGACACATTAACCCGGTTTAGTGATAAGATTACACGGCTGGAAGTACATCTTTCTGATGAGAATAGCCGTAAGGAAGGACTGGATGACAAGCGTTGCATGCTCGAAGCGCGGATCGAAGGCATGCAGCCTATTGCCGTAACAAACCAGGCAGGCTCTACTGAACAGGCTCTATCAGGAGCACTTGATAAATTAGAAGCATCTCTCCATACCATTTTTGGAAAGTTGAAGACGTATTAAAAATGGAGTAGTGAATTAAAAAGTATAATGTTGGCCAGCATTGTCCGACCATAATACTAATACTTATTCAACAATGAGATTCAACACCCCACTTCGTTCTCCCGCCAGTGAGGCGGGACAGGCTGTTCTGAATGACAGTCAAGTGTCTATTTTACCAGGAAAGTTCGGGTTACAGGTACCAGTAATTCTTTATACGGCACACGTTATTAGCTGCCCTGTGCCCGTCTTAAAGATCAGAATAAATGTGGTTTAAAGGGTCAGTTTTTTAGATCCGGGTTCATGGTTCCGCCATCCTATATGAACTTTCATCCATGTCCTGAACCATTTGCCCAAAACTATAAAATCTGGATTTTTTAAAAAATAAAACCCGCAAGTTATGGAAGAACACATCGTTAAAATACTCGACATCGAACCTGTTACACATGATGTTAAGAGATTCCGCGTAGAAAAACCGAAAGTTTACAAATTCATACCCGGTCAGGCCACGGAAGTTTCAATCAATACCCCTGCTTTGAAGGATGAGAAACGAACATTCACTTTTACCTCTTTAAATTCGGAGTCGTATCTCGAGTTTACCATCAAAATTTACCCATCACACAAAGGCATAACCAAAGAACTTGGAAAGCTTAAAACCGGCGCCGAACTAATTATCAGGGATGTGTGGGGTGCCATTAATTTCAAAGGCAAAGGCGTGTTTATTGCCGGAGGAGCCGGCGTAACACCTTTTATCTCAATTTTCAGGGATCTGAATACAAAAAATGAAGTTGTCGGAAACATCCTGGTATTTACCAATAAAACAAAAGCTGATATTATTCTTGAAAAAGAATTTAAGAAAATGTTAGGCGATGCTTTCATCAATATTCTATCGGATGAAAAAGTTGATGGTTACCATCATGGATTTATCAGCGAAAAATTTCTGAAAGCCAGCATCAAGAATTTCGATCAGCAGTTTTATATATGTGGCCCGCCGCCTATGATGGATGCCATAGAAAAGCAACTGGCCAATCTGGGTATAGGGAAAAAAGCAATTACGGTTGAAGAAATATAGAAGAAGTTCAAGGCTAAAAACGCAATTACAATGATTGTCGGTAGCTTATTCGAGAGTTGAACTATGTGCAAATTTAATATTGAAGTCAAATGAGCAATTTATTTTTAGGCGCTGCACTAGCCATAATACCTTACTATTCAAATTAGACAGCCGTTGCAGTTGCCATTTTATTTTGGAGTGTTCAACTGGATTCCGAATTTTCTCACTCCCAAAATTGTGGGGGGCAGTTTAAATATTATTGATTTAACAGCCATCCTGAATTTATTTGTTGGCGCTGGTGTATGGGGACTGGCCGGAATGATCTTGTTTTTACCGTTTGCTGCAATGTTAAGAGTGATTTGCGAAGAATTCGAAGAGCTTAAACCAATTGCGCTAATCATTGGCGAGCAAAATAAAAAAGAGGGCGACGGCAATGAACTATTTTTAGTTAAATGGTGAAAAAAAATAAAAGACAGGTTTTCGGAATAATCTCTTCATGGGAAATGTATGATTAATGTAAACTTTTACAAAAATAGTGTAACACTTTTTAGTTTAAAGGAGCTGATCTTTGACCTAATTATGCACCATTAGAAACTCACTTTTAAAAATACAACTATTATGGCAGAAATTAAGATTGAACAGAAAAAACGATTTGGCCCTGGCTGTTGTTAGGCCTCGTAATAGTTGCACTGCTTGTATATTTCCTGGCATTTTGTGATAACGTCAAAAAAACGGAGGCAGTAACTGAAGCAGATAACATCACCAATACGAACGAACCAGACCTCATAGAGGTGAAAGAAAATAACGGCACTGTTGCGGCTTATGTAAATTTTGTTGAAAACAGTAAGGAAAAAATGAGTCTGGACCATGCATATACAAATGAAGCGCTGCTAAAACTTATTGAGGCTACAAATGCTATGGCCAATGAGGTTGGATATGACGTTCAGGCGGATATTGAACAGGCAAAGGAATATGCAAAAATGATTACCAATGATCCTTTTGAAACAACACATGCGGATAACATCAGAAAGGCGGATGGTATTTTAACCAATGCTTTGCAAAACATCCAAAAGGCAAAATATCCAACTTTGGCAACTGAAGTTGAAGCATTAAAAAGTGCATCAGAATCAATAAAACCGGGTGTACTTACCCTTGATCAAAAAGAAGCAGTTAAGAATTACTTTGCAAAGGCTGCTGACCTTCTTCAAAAAATGAATTAATTAATCTTTAAAAAATTAAAAAGATGACAGATACAAATAAAAATCTATTTAAACTTGATGAATTATCAGGTTATAAAGTAGCCGAAAATTATAGCGATGTAAGGGGCTGGAATGTAAAAGATTCAAATAACAGCATTATTGGAAAAGTGGATGATTTTCTGGTAAATAAAACTGCCGAACGTGTGGTTTACCTTGATGTTGAAGTAGATACTACCTTGATTGAGGAAGGGCACAACACATATCAAGAAAGTGTGAGGGCCGGTGTTCATGAGTTTTTAAATAAGGATGGAGAAAATCACATTATTATTCCCATAGGTATGGCAGTGATTGACGAGAAGAATAAGCTGGTAACCACCAACCAAATTGATAGCTTAACCTTTGCCAAAACCAAACGATTCAGAAAGGGAGATGTTATTGATTTTAATTACGAACTAAACACAATCCGCCATTATCGGGGAGATAACACTATTCACCATTCGAATACTGTTGGTGAATTTTATGACCGCGAAGAGTTTAACAATGGTTTTCAACGTAGAGATAAAGAATAAAATAATATGGAATTACTTACAAAAGAACTAATCCAGGAGCTTCTGGCAGTAGATCAATCCACGTGTCTTTCACTTTACATGCCTACGCACCAAAGACATCCCGAGAATCTTCAGGATAGCATCCTTTTTAAAAAACTTGTTCAGCAAATGGAGGATTCGCTGATGCAGAAATATTCAGCCGATGAAGTGCAAAAACATATTGAACCAGTAAAAGCCCTTGTTGAAGATGATGATGTTTGGAATCACACATTAGACGGGCTGGCTGTTTTTAGTGCAGAAGGAATATTTAAAGTTGTTGGATTGCGTAAATCGCTTGAGGAATTGGCAATGGTGGCCGATAGTTTCCATACCAAACCACTGCGGCAATATCTGCAATCGGGCGACAACTTCCACGTTTTGTGTTTAACCCTTCATGATATCCGTCTTTTTGAAGGCAACCGGCGTTCGCTTAGTGAAGTTGATCTCAATGCTGATATTCCAGAAACCATAACAGAAGCGCTTGGTGATGAATTGACCGACGAGCATTCGACGGTTGCATCTTATGGCGGTACAGGAGGTGAAAGTTCGCCTATGCACCACGGTCAAGGAGGTAAAAAAGAGGAAACTGAAAAAGACGCTGAAAGGTTTTTCCGTGTGGTTGCGGGTGCAATTTACGAACACTATTCGAAACCTTCAGGCTGGCCTCTTATACTTGCCGCATTGCCGGAACACCACAGCCTTTTTCATAAGGTAAACAAAAATCCTA
>JBBQKO010000353.1:0-4032 GCA_038327005.1 Chitinophagales bacterium
TATCTCTGGATGTTTCAATCGCTGCCAATCCGTGTCTTGATTTAAAAAACTGTCTTTTTTCGTCTATGAGGGTAACGAGCGCAATGGGCGTATTACAAATAATGGAGGCAATTCTGGTAAGATCGTTGTAACTTTCTTCCGGCAATGTATCAAGGACATTGTAACTTTCAAGTGCAAGTAATCTTTCAACTTCGTTACCTGGTATTGTTGGCTTTTTCATTTAATGATTCACTTTGAGTATGGTAAAATAAAAGGTGCTTCCTTTTCCGAGTGTCGATTCAACCCAAATTTGTCCACCTAGTTTCTCTATTACTTTTCTTGTGATGGCGAGGCCAATGCCCGTTCCGGGAAATGCATCCCTGTTATGCAGTCGCTGAAAAATAATAAATATTTTATTGAAGTATTCACTGCTGATACCAATGCCATTATCGGATATGGCAAATTGCCAGTAACCGGGAAATTCCTTTGCTGTAATTTCAATTTTTACCGGCACGCCTTCCCTTGAGTATTTTAAAGCATTGCCAATCAGATTTTGAAAAGCCTGCCAGATAGGCGATTTATAGGTATTGATCACCGGAAGCGGTTGAACTAAAATGACTGCATTTTTCTCTTCAATTTTTCTTTGCAAAAGCAATTTAATTTCTACGACCAATTCATTCAAATCAATTTCACGCTTCTTTTCGTCTGTTCGTCCAATTCTTGAAAACTCCAGTAAATCCAGTATGATCTGCTGCATCCTTTTTGCCCCATCTACCGCAAAAAAGATATACTTTTTACCACGGTCATCAATTGCATCTTTGTACTTTTTTTCCAGTAAAGAAAGGAAGCTGGTTACCATGCGAAGTGGTTCCTGTAAATCGTGGGAGGCTACATAAGCAAAATGCTCCAATTCCAAATTGGATGCAGCCAGTTCTTTGGCTTGTTTTTGAAGATTCTCATTCAACTCAATTAGCCGCAATTCGGACAATTTAGATTGTGTAACATCCCTTTGAATCGAGATCCAATGTGTGTACCAGCCATTTTTATCCGCTACCGGACTAATAGAAAAATTGCTCCAGAATTCTTCTCCATTTTTTTTATAATTAATCACTGTAATCTCACAAGATTCCCATTTGCTCAGCGATTCGCTCAATCGATCTAATTCGGCTCTGTCTGTTTTAGGACCCTGCAGCATCCAGGGTGTTTGCCCAATTACTTCGTCAGAAGTGTAACCCGTCATTTCTGTAAACGCTTTATTTACAAAAACAATTTTTGGCCCCGGCTTAGCAAACGGTTCTGCCGCCGTAATCAATACCGCATCTTTGGTATTTGTAATAACCGATTCCAATAATTTAAGTTGTTCTTCCTCCGATTTTCGGTAGGTGATGTCCATCATACTCCCAATCATCCTTTTCACTTTCCTATGCTGATCCTTTTCAATATAAATTTTGGAATAAATATTTAACCAACCTTTGTCACCTGCATTAAACCGATATTCTGCAAACCAAATATTGGTTTCAGATTCCTTTGCATCACAAAAGCTTTTAGTTACCATTTCTCTTTCGGATGGATGCAGCCGTGATTGCCATTCTTCATTATCCGGAACCGGATCTGCCAATGTTAATCCATACAATTGCTGGTGTGTTAAATTGGCCCACAAACTATTTTTTTCAATATTAAACTCCCACATCGCATCGTTGGAGGCTTTACCAATAAGTTCAAAGCGTTCATTGGATTGTTCTATTTCAGCTTCAATTCGTTTTCGTTCAGAAATATCATTTATCATGGTGTAGCAGAATGCTGTTCCATTCAAATTATTCAATAAGGCAGCCGAATATTCCATCAAAAAATGATCGCCGTTTTTCTTCACACCGGTCATTTCGCCTTTGCTGAAACCGCTTTCTTTAATCTCATTTAAAATCACCCCCATGACGGCTGCATTGGTATGCATTAAATCATTCCGGCCAAGGCTGTAAAGTTCTTCAAATGAATAACCAAATAAACGGGTAGCCGCATTATTGGCTTTTATAATTTCACCTTCAGGATTTGATATGAGGATTGACAATAACGAACTGTCAAAGACCGCTTTCCCGCCAGCAGAATTATCAAATGTCCGGATATCAAATTCCGTCAGGCTATCTAATCCTTTATTGGATTTAAATTCATGGTTTTTCAAAATAAGATACTATTTATTGTACAATATTAACTATCGCTGAACGGCATTACCATTTAGATTCAATTGAGTCCACCGTCTGTTTAAAGACATTTCACGTTTATCCATTTGCGGATAAAAGATATTTGATCTAAAACACAGTAAAACCAGCAATAAAATGATTAACGAATTCTGATAAAATGAGGTGTAATAAATTTACATTTAACAGGCGGACAAAGGATGTAATCGTAAGCAATAAAAGCTTTTTTAAACAGAGAAATCATACACATTGGGTACGGTGTTACATTCAACTATTTATACTAAACACTACTTTTTTTATAAACCTGCAAATCACATTCAACCGGGATTTCGATTTTATAATTGCTAACTGATAGATCGTCGAAACAAATAATACAAAATAATTAAATAATGCACCTTTTTTTTGTAGCCTCTCTTATGCATCTTTTGTAGACAACATTCTACAAAAGTTGTATTTCAAATAACATATTTGCAATTCAAATAATACCAATCAATTTATCATCATAATACCACAAAGCAATTCAACTGTAATTGAATCAAAAAACAAATACTACACCTAAGCATAGCATTTATTTTCTTCCATTTAAGTGAATGAAAATTAGTTTTTACCGATCGCTGTGTATTCATACACAACATAACCCCACGGTTCTATTTCCCATTCCTTATTTGTCAATCGCTCTTTAATTCCCATGAATACATTATACGGGTTGCCCAATAATGTTTTATCATTTACACGAATTGCCTGCGCTGTAGCGGAGAGGTTTAAAATAACCAATACTTTTCTACCAGCCTTTTCCCTTACATAGGCATACAAGGCAGTTTCATCGCCCACAATTACTTTTCTAAAAGAAGCATCTGCCGACAAGGCCAGATTTTTTTTGCGAAGCGTTAATAACGTTTTATAAAATGTTGCTCTTTTAAATTCCTTAAATGCGATGATATCTTTTTCAAAAAATTCCAGTGGTCTTAACAGTGGTTCTTCCTGTCCGCTATAAATCAGCGGAACCGATTTTCCCATGGTTTGTGTAAATACAGCAAAGGGCGCATGCACTACTCCGGGGAAAGTTGCGTAGTCTGATTTATTCCAGCTATTTTCATCATGATTGCTGGTAAAATACATTTGGATCGTATTTTTTGTAAAGACCGTGTCTGAGATATTCTTCACACTATCAAGGGCAAAAGCAGGTCGTTCGCCAGCCCCTACTTTTATCATCATGTGAAACATATCCCAGGGGTAAACCGCATCAAAACCATTGCGGCCCAGGTAAGGCTTGTCACCTTCTGCCAGCATAAAAATATCATTCTTAACTTGCTTTAATTGCCGGATACATTTATTCCAGAAAGAGCCGGGAACGTTCCAGGCTACATCACAACGAAAGCCATCGATACCTGTTTTTACCAACCAGTATTTCATGGCATTAATCATGCTATCTTCCATCACCGGATTTTTATAATCCAATTGCCGGGTATCTGCCCAATCTACCGCCATCGCTGCTTTTCCGTTGGCATCCTTTACAAAAAAATCAGGCTGCTCCTTTAGCCAGTGATGATCAGCTCCGGTGTGATTCGGCACCCAGTCGATGATCACTTTCATACCTTTTTTATGAATGGTTTGCACCAGTTTATTCCAATCACCGATGGTTCCAAACTCCGGGTTAATGCCGGTGTAATCAGATACTGCATAGTAACTACCTAAAGTGCCTTTTCTATCAACTTTACTGATTGGGTTGATGGGCATAAACCACAAGGTTTGCACCCCCATCAACTTTAAGCGATCAAGGTGTTTGGCAAATGCATTGAAAGTTCCTTCTTTGGTAAACTGCCGCACATTTACTTCGTAAATATTGCCTTGCATGATCCAG
>JBBQKO010000354.1:0-4025 GCA_038327005.1 Chitinophagales bacterium
ATTGGCTTAAGAAATGGGTAGTTGTAAAATCATATACTGCCTATAAAAGATAAGCATCAATCTTTATAAATACACACAAAGCTGGTCCCATCGCTGCTTTTGGCGCCACGATACATGCCAGCACTGTTAAACTGTAATGCAAGATTTCCCATGGCATCTACACCAATCATCCCGCCTTCGCCTTCTATTTTAGGCAGCTTGTTATTTACCACTTCGTTCATCGCTTCATTTAAATCCAGCTCCTTGTACTCCATCAGGCAGCTAACGTCGTACGCTGCCACTGCTTTTATAAACGGCTCACCATGACCAGTGCAACTGATGGCACAGGTTTTATTATTGGCATACGTACCAATGCCGATCAGGGGTGTATCGCCAATGCGGCCATAATTCTTATTCGTCATTCCACCGGTGCTGGTGGCGGCAGCTATGTTTCCGTTTGAGTCACAGGCCACCGCCCCCACTGTTCCAAACTTCTTTTCCTTCATTTCAGCAGATGAATGATCCAATGCATAAGCGTCGCCATCTTTCATTTGCAGCCATTGGTTGTGACGGAAAGCCGAGAAAAAATAGGCATCCGGTTCCAATGTAAAACCTTGTTGTTGGGCGAAGTCATTGGCACCTTTTCCACTTAACAAAACATGATCGCTTTTGCCCATAACCGCTACCGCAAGCACAATGGGGTTTTTTATATTTTTAACCCCCGCAACAGCACCAGCAGACAAATGCTTCCCCTCCATGATTGAAGCATCCATTTCATGCGTACCATCTTTGGTAAACACAGCACCACGACCGGCATTGAACAGAATATTGTCTTCTAAAATTACAACCGCTGCCTTTACAGCATCAGTTGCCGAGCCACCGCTTTCCAGTACCGAATAGCCACCTTCCAGTGCCGCTTCCAAACCCAGCAGGTAAGCTTGCTCCATTTCAGCCGTCATATCTTCTTTTAAAATGGTACCTGCGCCACCATGTATTGCCAATGAAATTTTTTGCATGTTGTTGTTTGATTTTGGTGATATTGGAGAAACGGTTGCGGCCTTTTTAATACAATGTTTTTTATTGATGTTTAGAACAGGCCACGGCCTGTTCCTATAAATGATGATCACGGCCTGTTCCTACGAAAGTTTAATTATTTTATTTACAATCATTGCTTCCTCAATCCGATTCATACAGGCATGATCGCCACGATAACAGGGCTTGTTGCCAAATACCGAACAGGGCCTGCATTCAAGCTCTATCTGAACAATATTGGCTTCGTCTTGCGCCCATCCATAAAACCCGGCAAAGGGATGGGTGGCCCCCCAAATACTAACCACCGGCACATTGAATAAAGATGCCAGGTGCATATTGGCAGAATCCATGCTTACCATTTTATCTACATTGCTAATGATTGCCAATTCATCCTGTAAAGAATACTTACCAGCCATATTAAATGCCGAAAAAATTTCCTGTTCCCATTGTTGCAAAACGGCTGTTTCATTTGCACCCCCACCAAAAAGCAATACTGTATGATTGGCTTCAGTTAACTGCTTTACAACCGCTTTCATTTTTTCTACCGGATACATTTTTTCCGTGTATTGGGCAAAGGGTGCCACGCCGATTATTTTTTTCCCGGAGGCGAATATGTTCTGCAGCACTGCTGGTATATTTTTCCGTTGATAAACTGGTTCGTTCGGTTGCAATTGAACAGCCATTCCACTTTCCCTGAATACGGCAGCATAGCGTTCATGCATGGAAGATAGCTGTTTGAAAACCTTATCTTCTTTACGAGTCAATGCTTTTTTTTCGCTTCGCCCCTTATCAAGTGTAGCAGTTTTTACTCCAATGAATTTGTAAAATGTAGTAAGGATTTTAGAACGCAATACATTGTGCAAGTCAACGACGGCATCAAAAGCATAGGTCTTATTCAATGCCTTGAACAAGCGATAGATTCCGGAAACTCCTTCGTGATCTGCTTTTAAATATGCGGGATAAAAATGACATCTTTCCAATCCCTCAAACAATGGTTGCAAAAAAGCATTGGATACTACGGTAATTTGCAATGCTGGATTTTGCTGCAACACATTTTTAATTACCGGCACCGTCATTGCCACATCTCCCAGCGAGGAAAACCGAATGACCAATATATGCGTTGGAGTTTGCAAATCAGATAAGATAAATGGGTGATAGTTGATGACCGAGTTGTAAGCATACTGCTGTTTTCAACCCATTAAAAGAATAAATTTTGTAGCAGTTGGAAAATAAAAAACCAGGTTTACAACACCGATCAGCTTTCAATTTCATTTTTCGCTCAGCAATAAGCCAGTTATAAATCAACCAGCTTTTTAGTTATTTTCATTTTGTTGTTGATACAATACAGGATTAAGTCCGGGATCGTTGTACATCTTCATTTGCTTGTACACTTTCATGTAGATCATGCCACTGGCAATATCATCCAGTAATGCATCAATTGCTGTTGATAAATCCTTTCTTTGTTCCAATAAAACCGCCAGCTTATCGGTACAGGCAATGATATGATCTACCGTTGCACTGGTTCTGTGTACCTCTACATTCATGTGATAAATCTTCAACGACAGGATAGATAACCGATCAATGGCCCATGCCGGACTTTCGGTATTGATTCTGGCAGTTGGCCTGGCCTGTACCGCACTATATTGTTGTAAAAAATAACTGTCAATGTATTCCACCATATCGGTTCTTACCTGGTTGGATGCATCAATTCTTCTTTTTAAAGCCAGTGCTGCGAGCGGATCAATCTGCGGATTGCGTACAATATCCTCCAAATGCCACTGAACAGTATCTACCCAGTTTTTGGCGTACAATAAATGCTCTATTCCTCCTCCAGGATACGGGTTTGTGATAACGGTATCTACATCATCCGTCAAATGATAATCGTGGATAGACTGATCAAAAATATCATTGCACAATTCACTAATCATGGTTGAAAATTGAGATTAACTGGTTGACTTTTTATTTCGAACTGCAAGATAATACAAAGGAATACCAATCAGCGTGATGACCAATCCCGGCCAGGTAAACTGTGGCTTATAAATGATCAATAACGAACAAAAACTGACACCCATTAGAATGTAAATAATTGGTAAAACCGGGTAACCAAACGCTTTGTATGGTCTTTCCGCATCCGGGTATTTTTTCCGTAAAATAAAAATACCGGCAATGGTCAATACATAAAATATTACAACAATAAAGGAAACCATCTCCAACAAGTCGCCATACCGGCCACTCAGGCACAATGCACAGGCCATGGCACATTGTATCCACAAAGCCCATTCGGGGACAATGTTTTTATTTAAGGTGCCGGCTTGTTTAAAAAATAATTGATCTTTTGCCATGGTATAATAAACCCTGGCACCTGCCAATATCAAACCATTATTGCAACCAAAGGTGGAAATCATAATCATTACTGCAATGATGATGGTTCCGCTACTTCCAAAGATAGCCTCCGATGCACTCAGCGCCACCCTGTTATCTTTTGCAAAAGCCAGTTCATGCAGGGGTACTGTTGCCAGGTAAACCACGTTGGTTAATACATAAATAATTGTTACGATCAGCGTGCCTAAAAACAAACTGAGCCCAATATTTCTTTTGGGATTTTTTATCTCGCCCGCAATGAATGTTACATTGTTCCAGGCATCACTGCTAAAAATACTGCCTACCATTGCACTTGCCATTGCGCCCAAAGCTGCACCCATTAAAAGTGGTTCAAAATTGATGGTGTCGCCCGTTTTAGTAAGGTGCTGCATCGCCCATGGATTCTGCCAGTTAGCCTGCCAGATATCCCATTTAAAAGCAATGAAGCCTGCGATGATCAAACCAAATAACGACAATAATTTGGTTGAAGTAAAAATCGTCTGGATGATCTTTCCGGTTTTTATTCCGTTTGTATTGATGAAGGTTAAAAAGATGATCAAGATGATTGCTACTAATTGTGCGTAGTGAATTTTCAATCCCAACAAATCAAAAGTATTGACTTCTTCCCAAGCGAGGACCGGAAAAAAATAGCC
>JBBQKO010000355.1:0-3938 GCA_038327005.1 Chitinophagales bacterium
GGTTGTGGTGTTGGAATAGATGCGTTTGGATCTCCCATTCTGCTGGCGATGATCATACCGCCTTTCACAATCATTTCGGGCTTGGTTCCAAACAGTGCCGGCTTCCACAAAACAATATCGGCCAGTTTGCCGGTTTCCAAAGAACCTACATAAGCTGAGATACCATGCGAAATAGCCGGGTTAATGGTATATTTTGAAATATATCTTTTAGCCCTGAAATTATCATTGTCCTTCTCGGCATCTTCCGGTAAAGCACCCCTTTGCACCTTCATCTTGTGCGCTGTTTGCCAGGTTCTGGTGATTACTTCTGCTACCCTTCCCATCGCCTGGCTATCACTGCTCATCATGCTAAATACGCCCATGTCCTGTAAAATATCTTCGGCTGCAATCGTCTCCGGACGGATGCGGCTGTCTGCAAAAGCTACATCTTCCGGAACCGTTTTATCCAGGTGATGACATACCATCAACATATCCAAATGTTCATCAATCGTATTCACAGTGTATGGCCTCGTTGGGTTAGTAGAGGAAGGCAAAATATTTGAGTACATCGCTGCTTTAATAATATCCGGTGCATGTCCGCCACCGGCACCTTCTGTATGAAATGTATGTATTACCCGGCCATTGATGGCGGCCATCGTGTCTTCCAAAAAACCGCCTTCATTTAATGTATCGGTGTGAATGGCTACCTGCACATCATATTTATCGGCTATCTGCAGCGAAGCATCAATTACTGCGGCTGTAGCTCCCCAGTCTTCATGGATTTTTAGTCCCAGCGCACCTGCTTCAATTTGCTCTTCCAATGGTGCCAGGCTTGCACAGTTTCCTTTGCCATAAAATCCAAGATTCATCGGGAACGCTTCTGCGGATTCCAGCATTTTTTGTATGTTCCAGGCACCCGGTGTTACGGTTGTAGCATTGGTTCCATCCGCCGGTCCGGTGCCGCCGCCAATCATAGTAGTAATTCCACTGAATAAAGCATGATCAATTTGTTGCGGACAAATAAAATGGATATGAGTATCAATGCCACCGGCAGTTGCTATCAGACCGGCGCCGCCATGTACTTCCGTAGAAGCACCAATGATCATATTGGGTGTGATGCCATCCATTGTATCAGGATTACCCGCTTTGCCAATGCCCACAATTTTTCCATCTTTTATCCCAATATCCGCTTTTACGATTCCCCAATGGTCGATGATCATTGCACTGGTGATCACAAAATCAAGTACGCCCTCATTTCGGGTAGCAGTTGCAGATTGTGCCATCCCATCCCGGATGGTTTTACCTCCACCAAATTTTGCTTCATCGCCGTAAACCGTAAAATCTTTTTCTATCTCAATCAATAATTCCGTGTCGCCCAGTCGAATTTTATCACCCGTGGTTGGGCCATACATATTGGCGTATTTAATTCTGTTGATGCGTAGAGCCGAAATGCGTTGCGGCTCCACGATGGGTTGGGGTTGTGAAGACGCAATGTATTGCGTCTCTACCGGCGCCACCTCGTTTTTAAAATTTAATTGATCCGCATTTAATAATGCCTGCGCTTTATTTTGATCATTGAGTTCCCCATCTACCAGGTTATTGAATCCTGTTATTTTTTTATTGCCTCCAAAAGCAACCAGTTCTACGTCTTTTTCTTCGCCCGGCTCAAAGCGAACAGCGGTGCCGGCTGCAATGTTAAGCCGCATACCAAATCCTTTTTCCCGGTCAAATTTCATTTGTTTATTCACTTCAAAAAAATGAAAATGCGATCCAACCTGCACGGGACGGTCGCCGGTGTTTACCACAGTGATTTGGGCGGTAGCTCTGCCCACATTGCAGGCGATATCTCCGGTTGCTAAAATATATTCTCCAGGTATCATGGTAAAAAAATTAAAGCCCCCATCCCTTAAAGCGGTGAAAGGCAGTATTATTAATATGGTTAGTCTTTTTGAATTTGGGTTCGTATTTATCCAGGGACGTTGCTTCAAAAGTCTCCTTTCCTGTTCTCCCCCTTGGGGAAGCTACAGGTGGCCGCTTCACCTGATTGGATCATGCACCGTTACCAATTTTGTGCCATCCGGAAAAGTTGCTTCAATCTGAATTTCGTGAATCATTTCCGGGATGCCTTCCATTACATCTTCTCTTTTTAAAATGGTGGCACCATATTGCATTAAATCCGCAACAGACCTGCCATCCCGGGCCGCTTCCTGCAAATGACTGCTGATGAGGGCGATGGCTTCCGGATAATTGAGTTTTAATCCCCTGGCTTTCCTTTTTTCCGCCAGTTCGCCGGCCAAAAAAAGTAATAATTTTTCAGATTCTCTTGGAGATAAATGCATGACAAAAAGTGATTTTTTTTGATTATTTAACTGGCAGGCAATCGTTAAATATTGATGGAATGGCCGTTAAGATAAGTAAAAACCAAATACAATGTCAACCAAATAAAATTATTGTGATTACAATAAAGTTTTCTTTTTAACGATTTATAGATAGAATCCGATTATTACCTTTTTGAAAAACTGAAAACTCCTAACATGTTAAAAATGGTTGCTTACCCTTTGGTAATGCTTGGTGCATTATTAATGATGGGTTATACAAAATCTCCTTCCAGCAAAAATAGTTCGAATGTTGCAAATTCCATACATGGGTTGGTTCCCCAGAGTACCGCTGTTGGTAAAATTGCTGCGTCAATAAATCATTTAAAAACCGACTATTATGATCTTTGGCAATTGCGCAGCGCAGGTTTGTCGGAAGATGCATTTAACTATGCCATGAAAGGATTTGACTACCTGAACAACGCAAATATGATTGCCAAAAAGACCATCATTTCCATTGTTGACTTCAGTAAATCATCTACCCAAAAAAGACTTTTTGTAATAAACATAAGTACCGGACAAATCTTATTTAATAGCCTGGTAGCGCATGGTCGTAATTCGGGAAACGAATATGCAACCCGGTTTTCGAATCTGCCTGAATCGCACCAGAGTAGTCTTGGTTTTTATATTACAATGGGAACTTACAATGGTGGCAACGGCTATTCCTTAAGATTGAAAGGATGTGAGAGCGGCATCAATGACAACGCTTATGAAAGAGCGATCGTGATACACGGAGCTGCTTATGTAAGTAACCAATTTATCAGCAACAGGGGCGAGGCCGGCAGAAGCTATGGATGCCCTGCATTACCTACCGATTTGAATAAAAAAATCATTGATGTCATTAAGGACGGTAGTTGTCTTTTTCTATATCATCCCACAAAAACATATTGCAGCAGGTCAAAAATTATTAACAGCCAGATTTGATGTTATCATCCTGCGCTTACCTCAATTGTTAGGCACGACAGACGAAGGAAGGCCCCGATATTGGACGGGGTCTCTTTTATTTTTATGCATCCCCAATGCTATAACGGAGTTGAGAATAAAAGGTGAAAGCAGCGCAATGAAGCCATTCAACTAAATTGCTATAAGACCGGCGATCTGAAAATGAAAATTATAAGTTGATGGCGGCTCCAACAAACTGGCAAACTAAGCCAACCAATAAACCCATATAGATTTCTTTAGGGCGGTGGTCGCTCACAATCATCCGGGAAGTACATACCAGGCCGGCAAGTAAAATTACCAGCGATAAAGGCCAGGTCATTAACATAGTATTCTGTTGCAGAATCACCAGAAATAGTCCGATTAATCCGCCCATGCCAATGGCGTGCATACTTATTTTATAATAAATATTGGCAATTAAGGCGGCAGAAGAAGAAATGAAAACCCCAAACATGAAGGCTACCAAAATCCGGGGTACATAGTTTTGTTCTCTCAATACGTATTGTGTCCAAAAGAAAAAAGTACCAGAAGCGATGTAGGGAATGATGCGGTCTTTTTGTGTTTTTAAAAAGACAGATTCAATAAAACCAAGCGCCTTTAATAATAAAACAGTGATTACAGGAAATACAAAAGCATTGATGGTAA
>JBBQKO010000356.1:0-3917 GCA_038327005.1 Chitinophagales bacterium
ATGACGATAAGTCTTTAAACGAACTTCCAAATTATTTAAAAGATTATTTGGTTCAAACAAGTCCTTATATAGGTCTTACTGAGGAGCATTTAGCAGCTATAAAATCTATGTCGCATAGAGATTTACAATCTTTATGATATAATATATTTTAAATTATGAATATTATATAACACCTCACTCTTCAAGCAGTGGGGTGTTTGTTTTAATAGCATAAATCAGCAATTAACCATTCGCCCAACCGATGCTAACAAACAGACGACGTTTCCTACACACCACCACATCAGCCACTACCGCAATATTGCTATCTAAGCTGGATGTATTTGCCACAACACAAAAAAACAATACTATGAATACAGGATTTCAACTAAAAATATTGGCCACCATGTGGGGCTTTCAAGGCAGTGCAGATGCTTTCTGTGCCAAAGTAAAACAGGAAGGATATGATGGCATTGAAGTATGGTGGCCCACCGCACAAAAGGAAGCAGACGAACTTTTTGCCGCACTCAAAAAACACCATCTTGAAGTAGGTTTTCTGGTAGCAGGCCATCAAACTAATTATGCAGAACACCTGGCCAGTTTTAAGGAGATGATCACCGCTGCGGCTACCAATAAAACGCAACGTCCATTGTTCATCAATTGCCATAGTGGAAAAGACTATTTTAGCTTTCAAGAAAACAAGGTCATTGTTGATTTCACATTGGAATTATCCAAACAAACCGGCATCAAAATATGTCATGAAACTCACCGCTCCAGAATGCTGTTTGCTGCACCGGTTGCCAAAACATTCCTGCAACAGATACCCGAACTAAGAATCACACTCGACATTTCGCATTGGTGTAATGTAAGTGAAAGCTTGTTGGCCGATCAACAAGAAACGGTCGATCTTGCCATACAAAGAACCGATCATTTTCATGCCCGCATTGGGCATGCTGAAGGTCCGCAGGTGAACGACCCGAGGGCACCGGAATGGGACGATGCTGTAAAAGCCCATTTCGCCTGGTGGGATGAAATTGTAAAAATAAAAAAGCAAAAAGGCGAAGTACTGACCGTGTTAACAGAATTTGGTCCGCCAGATTATATGCCAACGCTGCCCTACACCCGGCAGCCGCTGGCCGATCAATGGGCCATCAATGTACACATGATGCGCCTGCTAAGAAAAAGATATTTGTAGCAGATCAATTGTATGCTTTTCGTTGACCCTTCACCCTTCCACTTTAAACCTTTTTTATCCTTAAATTTTATCTATTGGTGCTGTTATCTTTTATTGAATTCCTTGGCCATTTTCATCCCTTGCTGGTGCATTTACCCATCGGCTTTTTATTGATCGCATTGCTCCTGCACTGGATGAGTTTAAAAAATAAATATGCCTCGTTACGGCCGGCGATCCCTGTAATTTTATTGTTCGGTACGGTTGCAGCATTTACATCCTGTATCACCGGCTACCTGTTATCTATCAGCGACGATTATGATCAATCCATCGTAAGCTGGCACATGTGGATGGGCATCGCTGTTACGCTGGTCTCATTGATGTTGTATGCCAAAGAAAAGAATCCACTTTTTGGTGTCAACAAACAACTCTTAGCCATTGGCCTTTTTGTACTGGTGATGGTTACTGGTCACCTCGGTGGCTCATTAACCCATGGATCCGATTATTTGACAAAACCTTTGCGGCAGATGCTCAATGGGGACAGCGCTGCAAGTGCTGTTATTAAACCCATTGCCAATCTACCCGAAGCGGTAGTTTACACCGACATTATCCGCCCCATTTTAGAAAGCAACTGTTATGGTTGCCACAATGCCAATAAACAAAAAGGCGGCTTGCGGATGGACGAACTAAGCCTGTTGATGAAGGGAGGAAAAAACGGAAAAATAATTACACCAGGTGATCCAACCGAAAGCGAAATGATCAAACGGCTATTGCTGCCAACCGATGATGATGACCACATGCCACCGAAAGAAAAACCCCAGCCTACAGAAAGCCAGATCGCTCTAATGCATTGGTGGATTACAAACAAAGCAGATCCTATTAAAAAGGTGAAAGAATTTGCTCAAACGGATAAGATAAAACCCATTCTGGCCGCCTTGCAAACCACTGTCGTAGCGGAACAAAAGGCAAGAACTGATATCCCTGCTACAACCGTTGCCCCGGCAGATGAGACAATTATTGAGAAATTGAAAGCCCGGAATATTATGGTGTTGCCCGTAGCACAAAACAGCCATTACCTGATGGCCAGTTTTGTAACCGACAGTATTGTTGATAAAACAGATTTGCAACTACTATCTCAATTAAAGCCACAGTTGATCTGGCTTAAAGTAAGCAATACCAATATTACAGATGAGGCTTTGAGCACTATAGCGCAATTGACCAATCTTACAAAACTGGATTTGTCCAATACTTTTATAACGGATAAAGGTTTAGCATTTTTAACGGGCAACATTCATTTACACACCTTAAACCTTGTGGGCACGATGGTTACAAGCGCCGGCATTACAGCCTTAAAAAATCTACATCAATTGCAATCACTTTACCTGTACAAAACCGGTGTTGTTTCAAACGACTGGTCCGCATTAAAAACAGCCTTTCCAAAAACGGTCATCGATACCGGCGGCTACAAGGTACCATTACTGGCAATAGACACAATGGTAATAACTGCATCAGGGAAATGATGACGGAATGTTTTGAGTGTTATTGGTCAATATAAGATAGCATCAGCATTAAACCGCTGCTACCACTGCCCCTGTTTTCACTTCTTCAATGGTTCTGTTCAGACGGCTTCTTCCACCAGCAAACGCCATTAAATTAATTTTAAATCAATTATTTTATTGTAGTTAGTGGGAAGCCAAGGTGCCTGCAAAATAACGTTAGCAAATAACAAAATACCTGCTACATCCATTCGGAATTCTATTTCAAAAACTTCCCGCACACCAGTATTTGTTTATTTACTGTGATCGTATTTGACGTATTATAAGGCACAGAGGTAATTCTTTCTATTCATACAATATTAAGCCCGGACGGTTTATCCACCAGGGCACCGTAGCAGCCGTGTCCATTTTTTACAGCAATAAAACTGAGGTCTAAGATGCGGTACCGGTAAGCCTGTTAGATCCTTATTAAAAATTTCCGCCCGCTTTAATCCGGCAGTTGTTGCAGTATTTTTTGTAAGTCTGCAGACTAGACCCTTCTCCCTGCTTACAATAACAATAAGTCTTTGATAGTTGGTTGGTTATCTTAAAAATAGTGTTCAGAAAAGGTAAAAAAATTATATACAAATAGTCCACACACTATAAATTAAATAAAAATTTATATAAACATAACGCAATAAAATCGGCCATTTTGTTGTTTAATATCCTTTTTCAAAATTCGTCAATCATCTCCTTGAAGTTCGAGGCAATTACTTTTTTATAAATTGAAAAACCTAAAGACCAAGCACTTTAACCATTGCCTCTCAATTATTTACTTGAAATTTTTGCTGCATCCCCTTTATTTCTTTCAATGCAGTATAGAACCTTTATTTTTTCACAACTCCGGTTTAGTTAAAACAACAACGCACATGAATCAAATTTATCTCCTGAAAAACTTTATTTCCGCTGGTTTTAAGAAAGCAATGGCATTTCTAATTTTCTTAAATCTAATGTCTTTTGCAGCTTTTGCGCAACCGGGCAAGGATGGTGCAATAACGATTACGACAGCCAATACGGTTGTAAACCGATATACCCGGGTTACAGCAGATGTATTGGCAGGTAGCAATACTGTAACAGTCAGCAATATTGCAGATCTAAACAGGGATGCCATCGGCTATTTGCCGGGTGGTTATGTAACCAACAACTCGGTTTATACTTCCAATGCGATTGGCCTGGGCGATTTGATCATTCTATACCAGGCACAGGGGGCTGTAATCAACAGTACCAACACTTCT
>JBBQKO010000357.1:0-3906 GCA_038327005.1 Chitinophagales bacterium
CATCATTTTAAACCGGATGATATGATTCTGCTGGGTGCCAACCTGCCACATTTATGGCACAGCGATGAAAAGTATCTACAGAAAAATGCCACAGAAAAAGTAGAAGCAATTGTAATTCATTTTATGCCGGATTGTTTTGGAGTTGCCTTTTTTAACATACCCGAAAACCAGGAAATCGGCAAGCTGTTGCTAAAGGCACAACAAGGTATCCGTATCAACAATAGTACCCGCAAAGAAACCAGCGAATTGATGCAACAATTGCTGACTGCTGCCAACAGCGACCGTACTATTTTGCTATTAAAAATTTTACAAACCATTGCCCGATCCAGGCATACTAAAACTGCCTGTAGCAAAGGATTGCAATATGCATTCAATCCTTCAGAAACAGATCGGCTAAATACCATTTACCAATACATTCTCGATCATTTTTCAAAAGAAATTACACTGGACGAAATTGCCAAAGTAGCCAATATGAGTCCGCATTCTTTTTGCCGTTATTTTAAATCGAGAATTAAAAAAACATTCTCTAAATTTTTACTGGAAGTGCGAATTGGCCACGCCGGAAAGTTGTTGGCAGAAACCAATAAAACGGTGGCGACGGTTTGCTTTGAAAGTGGCTTTAATAATTTCTCCAACTTCAACCGGCATTTTAAAACGATTACAAAAAAAACGCCGCTGGAGTTTAGAAGGCATTATGAATAAACGATGGAATCCTGTCTCAACAGCTTGCTTAAAATAATCCTGAAAAAAGCTTAAAAAGGCTTAGTCTGCCCGCCTTGTATGTGCATAAAATTTTAGTTCAATGATATCATTGGGCAATGCTTTTTTATTCCATGCTTTATGAATGGATAACGCTGTCCCCACCGCAGTTGCCTGCGCCATGGAGGCAGCGAATATTTCTATGCCGGGAAAAACTGAGGCAATCAAATTCATGTAAATGGCATTTTTACTAAAGCCTCCATCCACAAAGATTCTTTTAGCCGAGGTGCCTTGTAAAACCATTTGTGTAGAGAAATACTGTTGCTCCATAATATCCAATATTAATTGGTGATATGCTTCGGTTTCATTTTTAAATTGTGCAAGATCTCTTTGAGGGAAAGCAGATTCCTTTAAATTGACTTTTTTGTTTTTTACGAATGAGGTTTTTTGTAAGCGGGCTATGATGTCGGCATCATAAACAATGCTCCTAAAATGAATGGCATTTTGATTAAAATGTTCTGCTATTCTTTTCACCTGTTGCTCATGTTCGTACCCTGCAAATAAGCGGGATGCTTTTACTGGCTTTCCTTCATAAGTCATGTAACAAAGACAATCATTTTCCAACTCCTCATTGGTGAGCGGTATTTGGTTAAACGGATTTAAACTAATGCACCAGGTACCGGTAGAAATTAAAATAAATGGTTCGTGAAAATTAACGAGGTAAGGTATCAATGCAGCCGAGCTATCATGCAAGCCAACGCCTACCGAATAATTATTACCCAGGAAAGCTACAGGTAACACTTCATTTCCAGAGAAAATGGGTGGCAGCTTTTCGAGTACCCCCTCCTGTTCAACCCACTGGTGATAATTGTTTTCCTCAAAATTCCAGAGATTGGTGTGGCAGCCAACACTGGTGATATCTGCACAGGGAATACCACTGATTAAATAGCTCATGTATTGCGGTAAGTGCAAAGCATATTTTATCTTTTGAAACAATTCGGGCCGCTCGTATTTGATACGATACAACTGCATTCCTGAATTTAAACTTCCTAAGACGGGCGAGGCGGTTAAATGCGCAAAAGCCTGTTCGCCGCCATAGGTAGCATAAAATTGTTGGTGAAGGTGCTCTGGATATTTTTTTAAATAATTATATAAAGGTGTTAGCGGAGATCCGTTCTCATCCAGGTAAACAAAGCTGGCCCCGTAGGTAGAAAAGTTGATGGCCCGGATACTGAATTGCTTCAACCGAAAAACTTCCCGCAAAGAATCAAACACACTCAGGCGAAGGCTTTCCAGGTTTTCGCAGGCATCGCCATCTTCATCGACCATTTCAATAAACCTGGCCGATTTTTCGTACACAATTTTATAATGCCTGTCGAAGAGGAATAATTTTTTATTGGTTTTTCCAACATCAAAAATTGCGATCACCGGTGTGCTTGCCATGTAGAATTTATTA
The DNA here is from genome assembly GCA_038327005.1 of Chitinophagales bacterium. Classification (GTDB taxonomy): domain Bacteria; phylum Bacteroidota; class Bacteroidia; order Chitinophagales; family Chitinophagaceae; genus Ferruginibacter. Next base: position 2,156 of record JBBQKO010000357.1, read on the forward strand.
AAAGGCTTATCGTTGCTACTTATTTTTTGCAAACGCTATTTCTTCCAAATCAATTTTTTTTTGCTCCATCATTCCATTTTACCTCATCTCCCTTCCTCTTCTCCTGAATGAGAAGAGGCGGTGCAGATTCCCTTTTCCAAACATAATTTCTTCCAAATCAGCTTTGGATCTTTAATCAACTTTACTCAATCACATCACAGATTCACTCAGTTACTTTTGCAATTAAAACCCTTGCATTTCAGCCTTCACCCTTGGGGGAGTTAGAGGGGGCCGGAGGGGGCCTTAGCCGACTACAATCCCGTTGCCACGTTCGCCGCTCCTCTTTCCTTAATCAATTGCGCCCTTACTTTTTGCTCACGGAATAATTGCACCGGCTTTAATACACCACCCGATTTCATCCTGGCTTCTGCCACTAACGGGCGAACATCTGTTCTGTATGCAGCTTGTAATATTTCCTGTGCTTTTACAACGTCATTTATATCCTGTGCTTCCTTCAATGCTTTGGTATCTACTATCAATGCCTGCGCATACGCAATCATGATGGCTTCGATGGATTGCAATAAATCTTCCAGCGGATCTTTTACATTGTGACTGGCATCAATCATCCAGGCAAGGTCTGTGGCATGATTCATTCCTTTTGCATCCATACCTTCTACCAGTTCGTTAAAAATTAGAAACAACTGGTAAGGGTTGATGGAGCCTACCGTTAAATCATCATCACCATATTTACTATCGTTGAAATGAAAACCTGCCAGCTTATTTTCCATCATCAATAAGGATACAATTTGCTCAATGTTGGCGTTGGGTAAATGATGACCTAAGTCAACCAATGTGTATGCTTTTGGACCTAGTTTGGATGTGTATAAAAGCGATTGTCCCCAATCTCCAACTGTAGTCGAATAGAAATTTGGTTCGTATGCTTTGTACTCTAAAAACACTTTCCAGTCGGCTGGTAAAGCATCATAAATTTCCTGCAAACTTTCGTAGGTATTTTGCCAGGCTTTTCTAAAATTCAATTGTCCCGGAAAGCAGGAACCATCCGCCAGCCATACGGTTAAGGATTTAGACCCTAGTGCTTCGCCTTGTTTAATTACTTCAATATTGTGTTCGATGGCTTGCTTGCGTACTGCTTTATCTACATGTTGCAAAGAACCAAATTTATAGCTAAATACCTGTGAAGCCTGATCTTGAAACGTGTTGGAATTAACCGCATCAAATTTCAGATTGTGTTTTGCTGCCAATGCTTTTATAGCGGCCGCATCAGATGGTATATCCCACGGAATATGCAGTGAAATGGAACCGCTTGACTGGTTGAGCGCATGCAGCAAACCAATGTCTTCAATCTTCTGTTCTAAATTGCCTGGCTCGCCACCACCACTAAAACGGCCAAACCTGGTACCACCGGTGCCCAATGCCCAACTGGGAATGGCTACCTGGAAATCAACCAGCTTTTGAAGCACGGTTTCAATATCATTGATTCCTGCAGCAACATAATCAAAACTATGTTTGTGTGCGGTAAGATTACCTTTATTGCTTTCTTCAATCAAATCTTTATTCAGTAACATAGTCAATATTTTATTCGTGTAGTTAAATGTTGATTAGGGTAAATAGAAAACTTCCTTCAAAGGAATGCTGACGGGAGAATTATCCGGATTAGTCTCCATGATATCAACCATATATTGCCACCATTTTTGCATCACCGCACTTTGAGGAAGATTATCCAGCGCCTGCGGACTGCGAACCTTTAATAC
>JBBQKO010000358.1:0-3880 GCA_038327005.1 Chitinophagales bacterium
TGATATGCGGATTGGTGGCCTTCTTTAAAAAAGGGATACAGGCTTTGCATACAAAGAATGTTCCCCTTACATTGATATCATACATTAAATCAAACCGCTTTGGCTCCGTCTGCTCCGTATTGGTAAGTGATATGGCGGAAGCATTGTTGATTAAAATATCAATGCCCCCAAATTTTTCAACTGCTTTATCCACTACATTTTGCACCTGATCTTCAAAACGGATATCACACTGCACTGCCAGTGCTTTACCGCCCGCTGCTTCCATTTCTGCAGCCGCAGAAAATATGGTACCGCCGAGTTTGGGATTTTCTTCTACACTTTTAGAGGCAATTACAATATTGGCGCCCTCTTTAGCGAGACGCAAACCGATGGCTTTACCAATACCACGGGAAGCTCCCGTAATGATAACCGTTTTGTTTTGAAATGACATAGCAATTGTTTTTTCAAATCTAAACAAAAAGCCGGTGAACGGCTCAACCTTATCCCCCATTTAGAAAATTAATTTATTGGTGGCCAATTCTGGCAATGGTTAACCATTGGTTAATGAGTGATGTTTTCGAACAAAAATTAAACAATTGTTTGAATTAAATTAAACGTTTGTTTAATATTGCACCTTAAACAGGGTGTTACATGGAATTTAACGAAAAGCAGATACAGATTATAGAAATAGCCGAGAAGCTCTTTGCTGAGAGAGGCTTTGATGGAACCACGGTAAGAGATATAGCGGACGAAGCAGAGATTAATGTAGCGATGATTTCTTATTACTTCGGATCAAAAGAAAAATTAATGGAAGCTCTTTTTGAATTAAGAGTTGGTAGCGTAATCATAAGAGTAGAAAGTTTAATTAAAGATGAGAGTCTTAGCCCCATTGAGAAAGTAAATATGCTGATTGACGAGCATATTGACCGGGTGTTACAGAAACAATGTTTTCACAAAGTGATGATGGGCGTATTGGTTACCAATAAAAACCCTGCTATTCTGGAAGCTGCCAACAGCATTAAAATTCGCAACGCAGCAATTATAACCGAATTGATAAAAGAAGGACAAAAGAAAGGACAGTTTAAAAAGAAGGTAGATGTGATTTTGATGATCAATACCATGGTGGGCACCGTAAGCCAGTGTATGATGAGCCAGCAATATTACCGTGAATTTAATAAGCAACAGGATGTTCCGGATGATGAATTTCTGTTGACTTTAAAAAGAAGACTAAGCATTCACATAAAAACATTATTCAAAGCAATATTAACCAATGAAGCATAAATTGAAATTAATAACCGGTGTTTTTGGAGTACTATTCCTGTTGAGCATTTGCCATGTGCAGGCTCAGGAAATAAGGCACCTCAGTTTAAAAGAGGCCATCAATCTTGGTATTACCAATAGTCATTTACTTAAAAGCAACAGGGCAAAAATAGAGGAGGCCATCGCCGTTTCAATGGAAGCCAACGAAAGAAAATTGCCCGATTTTAGTGTGAGCGGTTCCTATTTGTATCTTCCCATTCAACCAAATATTATTTTAAAATCCAGCTCGGGCGGTAATGGCGACAATCCGAAAGTAAACCAGGTAGTGTATGGGATGGCGAATGTATCATTGCCCATTTATACCGGCGGAAAATTTAGCTATGCCATTGAATCTGCCAAATACCTGGAGCAGGCCGCCCGGCTTGATGAAGAAGAAAACAGAGCTGCTGTAATTTTAAACACCATCAATGCGTTTAGTAATCTATATAAATCCAAATCAACGGTTAACCTGGTAAAAGAAAACCTGGCGCAATCGAATAAAAGGGTAAAGGATTTTTCAAACCTCGAAAAAAATGGATTGCTGGCAAGAAATGATTTATTGAAAGCCGAATTGCAATCGTCCAACATAGAACTTGCTTTACTGGATGCGGAAAGCAACCTGAAACTGGCCAATATAAACATGGACCTGATGCTGGGCCTGCCCGAACAAACTACCCTGATTCCCGATTCTGCAAGCCTCGTGCAGACAAACAGTATAAAAACATTGGAAGAATATGAGCAACTCGCATTGCTGGAGCGGAAAGACATTGAAGCATTATCTCTTCGTAAAAAAGTAGCGGATATAGGTATCAAAAATGTGAAGGCAGATTATTATCCAAGCCTGGCTTTAACCGCTGGATATGTAGCCGCAGATATTCCAAACTTTTTAACCATCACCAATGCGGTTAATCTGGGGGTTGGTGTTAAGTACAATCTTTCTTCGTTGTGGAAAACAAAGTCAAAAATTGCACAGGCACATGCAAGGGTTCACCAATTAACGGAAAGCGAACAAATGCTGAACGACCAGATTCGTTTGCAAATTAATCAGGATTATCAAGGCTATTTGTTAAGTGAAAAAAAGATTGAAGTGTACCAAAAAGCAGTGGAACAGGCAGCAGAAAACTATCGCATCACTAAAAATAAATATGATAATACGTTGGCAACTACCAACGATTTGCTGGATGCCGACCTGGCTCAGTTGCAAACAAAATTAAACCTGAGCAATGCTACCGTTGATAAAGTAGTGGCCTATAATAAACTATTGCAAACGTCCGGCATTTTAAACAATAACTAATTACCATTTACACCAAAATACAAAGGACATTTTATGGAACAAAAAGTAAACGAAGCGACCAAACAGCCGGAAAGGCTGGTAGCAGAAGCTCCTAAAAAGAAAAGCAAAGTTTTTATAATCGTCTTGATTTTGATGGTAGTAGCCGGCGGTTGGTTTGGAACTTCTAAATATTTATATGGCCTGCATCACGAGGATACGGATGATGCACAAATAGAAGCCAATATCAGCCCGGTAATACCACGTGTGTCTGGCTTTGTAAAAGAGGTTCGTGTAAAAGACAACCAATTGGTTAAAAAAGGCGACACACTTTTTATTTTAGATGACCGTGATCTTGCATTAAAACTACAACAGGCCGAAGCGGCGTTGGCAACTGCCGAAAGTAATTTAGGTGCTGCACAAGCTTCCACCAATGCTTCAAAAGCTACCATTGCCAGCACGCAGGCAGGTATTTCTACAGCAGATGCACAAATAGAAGCAGCTAAAGTAAATGTGTGGAGAACTACTCAAGACTTTGACCGCTACGCCAATCTGATAAAAGATCATTCCATTACCCAGCAACAATATGAGCAGGCAGTTGCTGCAAAACAAACCGCCGAGCGCCAGTTGCAAATACTGGTGCAGCAAAAAAACCAGGTATCACAACAAACCAAAACAGTCAGCTCGCAAAGCAATGCAACTTCTTCTCAAATTGGTGTAGCCAGTGCTGTCATTAAACAACGCCAGGTAGATGTGGCAGATGCCCAACTCAATCTTTCATACGCTGTAGTGATAGCCCCTGCAACAGGATTGGTATCCAAAATAAATATACAGGAAGGCCAGTTGATACAACCGGGCCAGTCAGTTTTTAGCATCGTGTTGAGCAATGATATCTGGGTGATTGCCAATTTTAAAGAAACACAGTTTGAAAAAATGAGAATTGGCCAAAAAGTTACGGTGAAGGTGGATGCCTATTCAAACCATTCTTTTGATGCGACGCTTACCTCCTTTTCACCTGCCACGGGTTCCCGCTTTGCGTTGCTGCCACCAGATAATGCCAGTGGCAATTTCGTAAAAGTAGTCCAGCGTTTACCGGTTAAAATTGAATTTACCAATCCAACTGATTCGCTGTTAAAGCAATTAAAGCCGGGTATGAATGTGGCGGTAGATGTGCATTTGTAAGCCCCTAATCCCTAAAGGGGAATTAAAATAAGTCTCTGTTTTCCACTGCACTTTTCCCCTTTAGGGGTTAGGGGCAGCATTAAATATATTATATGCAACAAATGGATTCTTTGGTAGAATATGGCTCAAGGCGGGTGATCATCACCATCA
>JBBQKO010000359.1:0-3820 GCA_038327005.1 Chitinophagales bacterium
CTAACCGCTGACAAAAGAGAGCATGATGATCATGCAAATCCTGAGCTAAAGAAGACTTTAATAAAAAACCTAACCCATCAAAACGAAGAGTTTCCTTACTACTATCTTGATCCGAAGTTTAAAAAAACTGCAGGTGGTGAATGGATACGAACAAGAATCAAACAAGTAATTGAGTTATTGACGGCAGAGTTTAAAAATAAAAATGAAGATGAAGTTATTAAAGCAATATCAAATAGCATTTTTACAATTCAGCTTCACCCTTTCCATTCAAGAGAGTATAAAACATTAAAAGGGAATTTCTTTGGCCATGATTATACATTGGAATTGTTTTCAAATGCTGTGGAAAGAGTAAAGAAGAAAGACGCAATTATGATTTGTACAAGATCTTACGAAGAATGGAACAAAGTATATAAAGCAAAAGAAAATACTATTGAAAATCTTGATGAGTTACCAATGGATTATTTCACCAAAACAAAAAGCCCAAGAAGTCCTCATATTACCAAAGCAAACTTTGTAAACCCTAAAGTCTTTGATAGAATGATTGAAATAATCAGTAAAAAATTGTAAAGGTGTTTTTAAGGTAGGTTTTCAATTCGAATGGTTCGATGATTTCTATCGACCCCGTAAACGACAACAGCAACTGCTTTAACTCAAAATTTATTATAAGGTTATACTCCAATAAACCACTGCCGTCTTCATTGTACTTAATTTGCTGAGTATGGTGAAGCTGCTGTGTTTCAAAATATGGCAGTTGCTCTTTTGTTACTTTTAAAATGATCCTTTCCGGCTTGTCTTCTTTCTTTCTGCTGATGCCAATCAGGTTATGGAAATATTCTTTTGGGTTGAAGTAAATATTGGGTTTATAGGGATTTAGCAATGGCTTTATTTTAATGATCCGGTCTAAAGCAAAAGTTGCCATTTTATTTTTGTCATCTACCAGGCCAAGTACATACCATCGGTTTCTGTATTCCTTTAATAAATAAGGATGCAGCATAAAAGTTCGTTTCTGGTCAGTTACGAATCTTTGATAGACTATTTCAATAACGGTTTCACCCTTTATGGCTTCTAGTAAAGGGTCTATGTATTTTAAGCCTTCCGTATGCTCATTGGTTTCAAACTGTATAAACTCCGTCTCATTATTTTTATCTATCCCGGTTTCCCTTTTTAATTTTATTACCAGCTCTTGTAAACTGTCTGATAATTTAAAAATTTTTAAAGCGGTAATAATATCCAAAGCAGACTGTAGTACGTTTAGCTCCTCCTGATCAATTGGTATTTTATCAATGGAAAAATCAGGGTCATCATAAAACCAAACAACGCCTTTCGCTAAATTTTTACTTTTTATTGGGGCCCCACATTCTTCCCTCAAGTGTTTAAGATCATTTTGTACGGTCCTTTTATCAAGTGAGTTCAGACCTAAGTCGGTAATCAACCGGTCCACCATTTCATCCAGCGTAAGCAGATGAAGGTTATTTCTTAAATACTCATTCAGCTTTATTTTTCTCCGGTCAAAACTTTTAGATGGAGGCATGAAATTCTATTTTTTCAAAATTGCAAATGCCTCACCGTTAGTCCGTCATTGATCAACTGTTTTAAAGAATCAATGCCAATTTTTAAATGGCGTTCTACAAATTCGGAGGTTACTTTTTTATCGCTTTCTTCGGTCTTTACACCTTCGGGAACCATTGGACTATCACTTACCAGTAATAAAGCGCCTGTTGAAATTTTATTGTAAAATCCTACAGTAAAAATGGTAGCTGTTTCCATATCAATGGCGTAAGCCCTTACTTGTTGCAGGTATTCTTTAAACACTTCATCATGCTCCCAAACACGACGGTTGGTGGTGTAAACAGTGCCTGTCCAGTAATCGCAGGCGTAGTCCCGGATGGTAGTGGATATGGCCTTTTGCAACATAAACGCTGGCAATGCAGGAACTTCCGGAGGGAAGTAATCATTGCTCGTTCCTTCGCCCCTGAGAGCTGCAATGGGTAGTATTAAGTCGCCTATTTTATTGCGTTTTTTTAGTCCGCCACATTTGCCTAAAAACAAAACTGCTTTAGGTTCTATCGCAGTCAGTAAATCCATCACGGTTGCCGCTCCCGGACTGCCCATTCCAAAATTGATAATGGTAATATTATTGGCAGTTGCGCATTGCATGGGTCTGTCTTTGCCGATGACTTCCACATCATTCCATTTTGCAAACATTTCCACGTAATTAGAAAAATTGGTAAGCAGTATATACTGCCCAAAGTTATCCAGTTTTTCGCCGGTGTAACGCGGCAGCCAATTCAATACAATGTCTTCTTTTGTTTTCATCTTTTGTTGCTTCTTTTAATGATTAATCGTTCTTCGCTTAATTTGTTCCTCTGTTCCTTAGTTAATTCGTTTATTTGTGCATTCAAATATCAATGCATATTAACAGGGTTTAAAAACAAGGGTCGATAAAATTACTAAAACTTTTTTTCTTACTTATGATTAAGATAGACTACCCTTCATACCAGCCAAAAATTAAGAAACAGCACGGCAAAGAATTTATTTTTGATGAAGTAAGAAAGCAATGGACCCTACTAACGCCGGAAGAATGGGTTCGACAAAATTTTTTGCAATATCTGATACAGGTAAAAAAATATCCGGCGGGTTTAACCGCCGTGGAAAAAGAAATTCAGTTGGGGGAATTAACCAAACGATTTGATATTGTAGTGTACGACCGTACAGCCCGGCCCTGGATGATCATTGAATGTAAGGAAATGGAGGTGGCACTCACAGAAGCTGTGTTGAATCAGGCACTCAGGTATAATATCAGTTTGGATGTACCTTTTATCGTTATTACTAACGGAAGTCACTCCTATGGCTTTTCGGCCAGCGGTGGGTTATTAATTGAGCTAAACGAATTACCGGAATTCAATGCTGCCAATTGAGCAACACTAGATTCCGGTAACAATTTTGTATCAACATTGAAGGGATGAAGTAAAGGATACGTCAATTGTGTACTTACACAACCATGATCTCTTTCTCTTTCGCCTCCAGGTGCTTTTCAATGAAAGCAATAAATTTATTGGTAACATCCTGAATTTCTGCTTCTGCTTCTTTAGCCGCATCTTCACTTGCATCGCCGTCTTTTTGCAGTTTTTTTACTTGTTCAATTGCATCCCTGCGAATGTTGCGGATAGAAACTTTGCCTTGTTCTCCTTCACCGTTGCATCTTTTAACCAGTTCTTTTCTTCTTTCTTCGGTAAGAGGTGGCAGGTAAAGCCGGATGTAATTGCCATCATTTTGTGGGTTGATTCCAATATTACTGGCAATGATGGCTCTTTCAATTGGTTGAAGCATTTTCTTTTCCCATGGTTGAACGGATATTGTACGGGCATCCAACACGGAGATATTTGCTATCTGTGAAAGTGGAGTAAGAGCACCATAATAATCTGCAACAATACCGTCTAACATATTTGGATTTGCTTTTCCGGCACGTATTTTAACCAACTCTGCTTCCAGGTGATTGATCGCTTTTTTCATCAATGATTCTGTATCCAGTTTAATCAATTGCAATTCTTCTGACATAAAATAGAAAATTAGGTGGGTGCAAAACTAAAGAAAAGAACAATAGACAGGCCATTATTACCTTTTAAGCTTTGAAATTTATTTTGGAAATCGAGCTGGAAAACTAAAGGAAGAATTAATCTACCTCAACCGTTTCGGGCGTAAGCGTAAATATTTTATGGGATTTCATAACTGTTGCTTCAACAGGCAATTTGGTAGTATCCGGAGATTGTAGTTTTTCTCTTTTAAAATATATAATTGCAATTAAGGTAGATGCGATCGA
>JBBQKO010000360.1:0-3818 GCA_038327005.1 Chitinophagales bacterium
ATGTGTAAACTGCACAGCATGTATAGACGCTTGTGATGCCATCATGGTCGGTATCAATAAACCCGAAGGTTTGGTTAGGTATGCATCTGAAAATAGTATCGTAAATGGGGTTCAATTAAAATTTACAACCCGTATAAAGGCTTATACCGGCGTACTGGTGCTGTTAATATCCTTGCTGGTATTTCTGCTCGCAAGCAGAACAGATTTGGATGCAAGGCTGATGAGGACCAATGGCATGACGTACACCTCTTTACCAGACGGTCGTATCGAAAACCTGTATAGTTTAAAACTGGCCAATAAAACCCACAAGGATATTGCCATTAGTTTAAAGCTGGAAAATGTGAAGGGAGAGATTGCCATGGTTGGTAGCAGCAACCTGGTAGTAAAAAAAGAAGATTACAGCAATGTTCAATTTTTTGTAAAGCTTAACCGGGATGATGTGAAGGGATGGAAAATACCATTGCAAATAGGATTGTATGAGGGGAACGTAAAAATTAAAACCATTACGGCAAATTTTATGGGACCGGAAGTATATGATTAGGATGAGTAATGAATGATGAGAAATGAATGGTGAGAAATGAATGATGAATGGTGAAGGGGTGATTGCTGAATTGTTGTGAAGGCTGAATATTTCAGCATTCACAATTCATCATTCACGATTCACGATTCACGATTCACCAATCGAACAGGTTTTTTTGAACGAATTAAAAATTTAAGTATGAATTGGGGACATAAAATAATTGTAGTGTATGTTTTGTTTGTTGCAGGAATGGGGTTTCTGGCTTATAAAGCATCTACCCAAAATAAAGACCTGGTAACCGAAGATTATTATGCCAAAGAATTGGTGTATCAGCAAAAAATTGATCAATCCAAAAGAGCCAATGCATTGTCTGCACCGGTTCAAATAAAAATGATCAACAATGAATTGGTTGTTAGTTTCCCAAAAGATTTTGCCGCAAAGCAAGTGAAAGGAGATGTGGTTTTATATTGCCCTTCCGACGAAAAGAAGGATATGCAAAAGCTATTCACGGTTACAGATAGCGCAGTCGATATAAAAGTGCCGGCCAGCTACCATGGGTTGCATTACGTTAAAATTAATTGGGAGGTAGAAGGGGTAAGTTATTATTACGAAGAAAAAATAATTATTTAAAATGGCTGCGCTATTTTTTGCCGCATTAACACTGGGAATGATGGGAAGCTTTCACTGCATTGGTATGTGTGGCCCACTGGCATTTTCGTTGCCACTCAGCAGCACCAGTGATTTTGCAAAATTTGCGGGCAGTTTTTTATACAATGCTGGTAGAATAGTTACCTACAGCACATTGGGTTTATTATTTGGGTTGGCCGGGCAAAGTTTTTCGCTTTTTGGTTTTCAGCAAGGGCTATCAATTGCAGTGGGTGTGGCAATTTTATTCTTCGTATTTGCGCCTAAAAAATGGTTTGTAAATGCTGGCAATAACAATGTTCTTTCTACGTATAGTTACAAAGTAAGATCATTGCTGGGTAAATTATTTATGAAAAGAACTTACCGCTCTTTGTTTTCAATCGGTTTATTAAATGGGTTATTGCCTTGCGGACTGATTTATATGGCCATTGCTGGCGCCATCGCATCCGCCGATGCCTATAAGAGTGCTTTTTTTATGGCCTCCTTTGGGCTGGGCACACTGCCCGTAATGTGGAGCGTTTCGTTCTTTGGCAATTACATTGGAATTGGCCTGCGCCAAAAAATAAGAAGTGCCTATCCGGTTTTGATGGTACTGATGGCCTGCCTGCTGATAGTAAGAGGGATGGGATTGGGAATTCCATATGTTAGTCCGGAAATCAATAATAACACACGCAAAGTGCAAAATTGCCATCCGTTGGTACAGAATTTAAAATGATAACAATATAAATAAAAGCGTTTGGTGTACGATATAAATAATAAAAAAAAAGGAATGATCGGGTCAACTAAAATAGAGCAATTTTTGCATGAAAATACAACGTGGAGGCGGTTGCTCGATTTTTTTATTCAAGAGAACAGCTTTTTAAAAACCAGGCTCAGCGAAGTGGTGGATAGGGAGACTGATAAAGTAATGATTGCCAATGCAGAGTATTTTCAAAATGAATTTATATTAAAAGACGAATACATAAGGGACATTGAAATTGATGTGAAAACGCATGAAAAAAATCTGCAACTGGTTTTAGCACAAAAAAAGATATTGGATAATAAAATCTGCAAACATCAGGATAAACTCAGGAATGAAATTTCATATTTGGAAAAAGAATTTTCCAGCCTGAAAAATCAGTTTAATAAATACCTGCTCTCAATGGTTTAAAATCTAATTGAGTAATGAGGCCAATCGTTTTTCATCTAAAATGATGATGGCTCCTTCTTTAATGTCAATTAGTTTTTCACTCTTAAAATCACTGAGCGTTCGTATGATAGATTCTGTAGCAGTACCTGCAATATGTGCCAGGTCCTCCCGTGAAATATGAATAGAAAATTTACCGGTTTCGTCTTTGGTGTACTTTTTTTGCAGTAGTATCAACGCTTCTGCAACTCGTTTTCTCAAGGAGTTGTATGCAATACCCACCAATTGTTTTTCCCGGTCGGTAACATTTTGTGCAAGCAACTGGATAAACTGGTGTGCAACTTTTTTGTTGGATTGCAACAGTTTTTCAAACTCTTCTCTTCCAATAATAGACAAAGTGGTGTCCTCGATCGCTTCTGCTGTTTCTTTATAAACGGTGCCTTCCAATATGGCGGTATAACCCACATAATCACCTTCTTTAAAAAGGCCCACTGTTAAGCCTTTTCCATCATCGCTGGTTTTAAAAGTTTTTACTTTGCCTTTTTGTATGTAAAAAACCCTCACCGGGTGATTTCCTTCTGAATAAATCAGTTGCTTCTTTTTATAAAAATTTACCGTTTCATTCTCTATCAGTTCCTGCAAGGCTTTGCGGTGGTCAATTTCTTCGATGGGTTGCGGAGCCTCTGTTGCTGCTGCATTTTTATGAGACTGTACTGATTTTTTTAAGCGACTTTCAATTGCAGTTAATAATTCTATATCGGTAAAAGGTTTGGTGATGTAATCATCTGCACCCATTTCCATTCCTTTTCTAAAATCACCCCTTTCAGCCTTTGCTGTTAAAAATATAAAAGGAACATTTTTTAGTTTTTCATTTTTTTGCAACAAATGTAATACGCCATACCCATCCAGCACGGGCATCATGATATCGCATATAATTAAATCGGGTGTACTTTCCATTGCTTTTTCAACACCCAACTTTCCATTGGCTGCAGTATCTACTTTATAATTGGCCAGCTCAAGTATTTCTGCTGTATTCTCTCTTATGTCATCATTGTCCTCAATCAGTAAAACATGTTGCATACAAAATAAAATTTATTGATTGCAAGATAAATAGTTATAGCATACTTACCGCATTGCAATTGAAACTAATGTAGAAAGCAGCGTCTTTTAGCAGCTTACTTGTAAAGTAGATTTTACCATTCATTGATCCTACCTTATTACTAAAAATATAAAGCTTTCCCGCATCATCCTTTATACTGGTTACAAATACAATCCTAAGAAAAAATTTCCAATCCGTTGTTTTTGAAAAGGTTTTCTTAGCATAAAAGTAACTTTTGATACCAACCGAAAAGATTTATTTTTGACCTTTGCATTATGGGAGAATCGAAAAGACAACATTGGGACAATGTTTACGCAACAAAACGAGCCGACGAGGTAAGCTGGACGCAGGACATTCCAACGACTTCACTGGAATTCATTCATTCATTTGATCTGGATAAATCAGCAAAAATTATTGATGTTGGTGGC
>JBBQKO010000361.1:0-3814 GCA_038327005.1 Chitinophagales bacterium
ATCAAAAAGTGGCTTGAAATTTTTCCCCGATTGTTTGCTAAATAATTTTTCTATGTCATCCGTTGTTACAAAATTATCATAGGTGAATTGGGGTTCTGTTGCCAGTTGCTTCAATGTTTTAAAAAATACGGTATCGCCCAAAATATAACGTAGGGTATGCATAAAAAAAGCGCCTTTGGAATAGATATCACCTGTGTAAGTATCTGCTGAACTAACCGCATGTCCCTGAACCAGTGGTTTCTCATTTTGGATGCCATTTTTTATCCTTACCATCATACTATCATAGCCACGTTCACCGGAAGCTTCCCTGCAGAACAGTGCTTCCGAAAAGGTGGTGATTCCATCCTGTATCTACATATGAGCCCAATCTTTATTGGTTACTTTATTGGCAAACTACTCATGTGTAAATTCATGAAAGAGATTGACTGAATAATCCTCACTCCCTACTTTTGAAAAAATAAACTTACCTGACTTATCTCCATAAGTAATCATTGTCTGGTGTTCCATTCCGGGGTTGGGTACCTGTGCAACTCCGATTTTTTCTTTCACCCATGGCTACTCGCCAAAATATTTTTCCAGTATCCGGGTATCTCGTTCCCGCATGTTCAGGATTTTTTCGGCCATTCCTTTATCCTCTTCCAACACATAAAATACCATCGGAACGTTGTTGCCATCAATTGTTTGATAGTTTCTTTTTACAATGTAGTATTTGCCAATATCAAAAAGGATACAGTAATTACTGATAGTATAATTTGTTTTCCAATGAAAGGTTTGCTTATTTTTTTTCGTCTTTACACTTTGTAACAAGCCCGGACCGGCAACGGTTAATCCTTTGGGTACTGTAATGAACAAATCTGCACCTTCATTGGGATCATCACCTGGATGATCTTTGCAATGGAAATAAACTTTTGCACCTTCCAACTGGCAATTGATCACCACCCATGGGTTGCCTTTTCCATCAACCTTCCATTAAAACCCACCTTTCCAGGGAGGCCGAACTGCTACAGGAGGAATGCCACCATACTCAATTTTTATTTTGTGGCGCCCTGCACTAAATCCAGCCGCATCAACGATATAAATGTAATCGGCCTGTTGGTAACAATGCTTGCGGTTGTTTTCAACCTGTATATTCTTCACCGTCAATAAGTGAACCATGTCAAACAAAATGGTATCGGTTGGTTGAGATAAAACGAGCTCAATTTCAGTATAACCATTGATTGTTTGATTGGGAATATCTACATCAAGTACCAACGTATAATGCCGGATATCCATAATAGCCTGCAACGGGTTGAGTTTGCCTCCTGAGCTCATATAGCTAATATCCCGATCTTGTGCCGTTAAACATTTCTTACATAAAAGAAAGAAAAAGACAGTCGCTAAAAATCTCATGTGATAAATTTTAAGTAGATAATTTCTACCATCTGAAGGACATCTCTAAAAACTTACCTTTTCCTCTCTTTTGTCGAAGACCCCGAATTTTTCGTGGGAGAGGAATTAAAGGTGAGGTCAAATAAAAAAATGAGTTTTTAGAGATGCCCTAAAAGTAAAGTAAAATAAGAAAGATAATACCGGTCTAAATAAAAACGTAGTTGGCGTGCTGGCTGAATGGAGTTAACGTAAAAAATGATTGGCTTTAAAATTAAAGATTTGTTGCAGCCTTTTGCTTTAACATAATCTTACCGGCCCGGTATTAATCTTTCTAGTACTATTTTATTCTTAAAGCGGCAGGCGGCTGTAAAACCCGGATGCAGATGATTATGAAAAATAAAATTTTACTTGCAATTTGTTCCCTGTTTTCGGTTGCTTCTTATGCGCAGCAAATTACTTTTGGTGCCGGGGCCGGCATTACCAACACAGGAATGAGAGGTGATGCTGTTCAGAGTATGCAGCAATTACTCAATGTTACCAACGGTATCTTAAAAACGAAATCGGTTACCGGTTTTTATGTCGGCGGATTTGCCAACATCCCGGTTAGCGAAAATCTTTCCATTGAGCCTGGCCTATATTATTCCGCAAAAGGCTATGAGTTAGGCGGCAGTTATTCAATAAAAGGCATTGGCTTACTAAGTGCTCATGCATCTACCAGACTTCACTCCTCTTATATTGATATGCCTGTGTTATTCAAAGTTAATCTGAATGGGTTCCAGGTTTTTGCAGGTCCGCAATTGTCTTATTTAACGAGTGCACAGATAACCACGAGTGCAGGCGTTTCTATATTCAATTTAATCACCAATAAAACAACTGTAACCAACCGGTTGAATCGTTGGGATGCAGGACTTACTGCCGGTGCCGGTTACCAGTTTTCTAACGGAATCCGTATCACAGGTTCCTATGAACACGGACTATCCAAAGTAGACGCAGGACAAAATATAAATACCTATAACAAAGGTTTTAAATTAGGTGTAGGTTTCACCTTTTAATGATTGGCTTTAAAACAAATAAGGTGTTGAAATATTGATGGCGAATGGTTTTGGAAAACAAGTCATTCGCCACCTGCTATTTAGCCAAATCCAATCATGCATCTGCTAGTGACAAGACCTCTGCTGGTGTTTACACAGGCAAAACATGCAGACAATGGAGATACGAAAAAAGAATTAAAGGACTATCGTAATATTTTTCCGGACGACAGAATGATGCATTGGGATGCAGGCTCAATGATGATCCAAACGATAACAATAATGAAGACGCACATGGCCTGGCTGTAAATAATTCATGTGAATCATTATCCCATCAAACGGCAATTGCTTTGCAACCACTTACAATGCAATTAATCATTGAGCACCCCGTAACTACCGGATTTTATAAACCTCACTTTTATGTGAAGTACCATTTGTGTGCTGCTCCTAAATAAAATTTTGAATATTAACAATAGGCATTTACGTATAATCTTAATGTTGCAAAAAAAGTTAAAAAAAGCCCGCTCTTTTAAAAGAGTTGATATAAACCTAAGGGCGCAGTTGAAAAACTTTCGAGAATTGGTTCAAGCGCACAAGAATGCGTAGATATATTTTACTCTTATAAGTGCAATGACCATCATAAAGAAATTATCGTGTAATGTAGACGCAATGGGCTATTATGATAGTTGCCGGTCGTTAAGCATCATGAAACATGAAATAAGTTGATTTTTAAAATAACATCGCCCATCATACTTTTGTACAAGCAAGATGGGCGGTGAAAGTAGATAGGCAAAAAGAAGCAATCAATCGTTAGTACCTCACAAATATAAAGGGAAGTTGGGTAAAAGAACAACCAGATATTAATAAATTATTAAGATTTTCATATAGCAAGCAATCGTTAATGTCCTTCCGTTTCTACGGAAGGGCTTTTTTTTTAAACGCACTTTGAAAGATTAACGTTTTAACAGAGAATCAAACATAATTTCTTAAAAAAAATATATATACTATGCGTAAACAGGGTAGAATTGATAAAACACTTTACATGTAATCAATTTTAATGTGAATTAGTTAAGGAAATATTTTTTATTATTTTTTCAAAAAAACTTCCATATTACCTTCGATAAGATCCTCTTTCGCCCATTTTAAACCCAGCTACCATTATTTTTGATGCACCACATCAAAGCAATCAGCTGGTGTTGAAGCTATTCAACTTAAATGCAAGCCATCTTTCTGAACACATTTCACGGCTGTATCGTTGCAGTCGGAATTCACCAAACAACAAATTGCATTTTTAACGGGATGAGTAATAATATCAACCTGGTCAGGAAGTATTTGACACTTACACCAGTCTGGTCATTGGCATTCCAAAGCATATCGCCTATCCCTCCGCCGTACAAGTGATCGTTCAAATAAATTCT
>JBBQKO010000362.1:0-3793 GCA_038327005.1 Chitinophagales bacterium
GCCGGCTCTGCGACCATTGCTGATATCCACCAAAAACATTTTTCCGTGAAGACTTCTTTCGGCGGATTCAATCGTGTAATATTTAGAACGGCAGGTAAATATATTTTTAAGAATGCTGATAAAAAAGGACGCTTTACCAGGACGCTTTTTCTTGCCGGATAAATCCTTTACAACGGCTCCTTCAAAACCAATACCGAGGCCATTGATAAAATAACGCTCATTGCATTTCCCGATATCAATGGGTTTGGGTTTTGCATTCAATGCAATCTGCAATTGTTCTTCCAACGTTTGATCGCTATAGAGCAGCCAGTGAAAATCGTTGCCGGTTCCACCTTTAAAAAGCACCAGCGGCAAATGAATAACCGGATAATGATTGATAAAATAATTCAACGTACCATCACCACCTACAATAAAAATATCGGAAAAGCCATCGAATTGTTTGGGCCAGGTTTCATTAAAAATCGTGTAATGGATATCTGCCACTAATAATGCATCCGCAATCTTTTTAGCCATTGGCACTGCAGATCCTGCCCCGGCGAGGGCATTGCACAGAATGGCTATATTTTTTTCTTCGGCTGGCTCCATCAGTGGTTTCGTTAAATGTGAGGCTATAAATCTACTTTAATTTTTTATTAAATGAAACGAGCTGTTGTAGCTTGAAAAATATTAAACAACGCAACGTAAAATCAGTTGATTGTTTACAGGGAATCTCTAAAAACTAATTTCTTTATTTAACCTTACCTTTAATCCCTCTCCATAAGAGCGGAAAAGGTAAGTTTTTAGAGATGCCCTACATCTACTCCCCAAGGAAAATGTTATCGAGTTGGGTTCTTGCTCCTCATTCGATCCATCAGATTTGAAATAGACTCATGCAAACGATTATTTACAAAAGATGCTATATTTGTAAATTATCTTTATCATTATGCCAATAAATAAATTTCAAATACTGCCAGGTACAGCGAGGATACTTGCGGCATTCGGCGAAAACATTAAGCTGGCCCGGTTACGCCGTAAACTAAGTGCGGCGCAGGTTGCAGAAAGAGCTAACATCAGCAGGCCAACCCTGCTTTCAATAGAAAAAGGAATGCCTGGGGTTGCTGTTGGCTCTTATGCGCAGGTACTTTTTGTATTGAACCTGGAAAAGGATTTATTAAAAGTAGCAGCGGATGATATGCTTGGCAGAAAATTGCAGGATGCTGCACTTACCGTAAAAGAAAGGGCTCCAAAAAAATAATACAGTAATGGCAGCAGCAAGTACAAAACAAGAAATTCAGGTGTACGCCCATTGGCTGGGATTACCGCAAGCTTTGCTGATGGGGGTGCTATCTATATCACCAGCAAAGGGAAAAGAATCTTTTTCATTTGAGTATGTTGATGCTTGGTTAAAATCGGGTTTTTCTCAAATGCTAGACCCCGATTTGCAACTATATTCCGGAGCTTTTTATCCACGCAATGACAAACCCAACTTTGGTATTTTTCTCGATTCGTGCCCGGATAGGTGGGGCAGGATGTTAATGCAACGCCGGGAAGCAGCCATAGCAAAACAGGAAGAGCGAGCAGTAAAAAAATTATTGGAATCAGATTTTTTATTGGGAGTATATGACTTACACAGGATGGGTGCATTAAGGTTTAAATCAGCCGGTAGCCCTTTTTTAAATGACAATAAAGAAATGGCTGTTCCACCCTGGGCATCGTTAAGGGAACTGGAACATGCAAGTTTACAATTTGAAGAAGACAACACAGAAGATCCCGAATATTTAAAATGGATCGGATTATTAATAGCGCCCGGTTCTTCGTTAGGCGGCGCCAGGCCAAAGGCAAGTGTAATGGATGCAAAAAATAATTTATGGATTGCAAAATTCCCCAGCAGGAACGATGATAAAGATGTGGCAGCCTGGGAAATGATCACCAATCAAATGGCAATAGCATCTGGCTTAAATGTTGCCGAAGGAAAATTGCTGAAATTTAATAACAAGAATCACAGCTACCTCACAAAACGTTTTGACAGAACAGCAGCCGGAGAACGAATCCATTTTGCATCTGCAATGACATTGCTTGGCCACATAGATGGAGAAGATGCTGCTGGTGCAAGCTATCTGGAATTGATGGAGTTTATATCCCGGCATGGTGCAGCAGTAGAAAATGATTTGGAAGAATTATGGCGCAGGATTGTATTTAGTATTTGTGTAAAAAATACAGATGATCATTTGAGGAATCATGGCTTTTTGCTTACGGATAAAGGTTGGTTGCTTTCTCCTGCTTACGACATAAATCCAAATGAATATGGCAAAGGCTTAAGCCTTAACATTAATGATGCAGACAATTCACTCAACCTGGATTTGGCAATGGAAGTGGCTGGATATTTTCGTTTATCAGATGGTAAAGCAGGTGACATTATTAAAAAGATAGCTGCTGCCGTAAAGGGATGGAGAAAAATTGCTGCAAAAAATAAAATCTCCAATGCAGAGATGGAACGAATGGCCCCTGCTTTTATCTAATCGAGTGCCTGAGCTTTATCGTGTCCATACAAATTTCAATAGGTTTCAATGGGTTCGAATCTAACTTTAGCAATCAGCGTAGTGGAAGCATCATGATATCATCTTTGTGAACTTTTTACTATAAAGATTTTATTGCCAGTGGAAATCAAATCTTTACCCATCCTTTCATCAAGCAGTTATACCTTCTTGATCTACAAAATAGTCTAAACGGCTATGGTTAGAACGTTTACCAGGCGCAGAGCTCCAGCCCTGTGTAGCATTGTTACTAATCCCTGACCCCGGTAAAAATTCAAATTAGCAAAAACCTCCTGCATCATTTATAATAAAAAATATAAAACTGCTCAACGTCAAATCAATTGATTGTTTACATAAAAAGAGCAGCCTTTTAGCTGCTCTATTTTTCAAATTGGATCTACTCTTATTTGTAATATCAGTGGGGTATTTTTTTTAAAAATTTGAAAGCAGTTCTTTTGCATCCACAATGCCTTGTTTTCTCCAGACTTCTTTGCCTTGTTTGTAAATCACAAAAGTTGGAAACTGGTCTACTTTTAATTGCCTGCAAAGTTCGGTTTCCCTCAGGCGCAGGGCTCCAGCCCGGTGTCTCCCTGTTACTACTCCTTGCATCTTTTATTGCAACATTTTATATTCTTGCTCGGTGTTATCAACATACACAGCCTGAATTCAAACTTCAAACAAATTAATTTTCAAAAGTCCACGACATTTCCTATACTGGGCCTCATAAAACACGGATTCGTATTCGGTGAGGATAACGACCACGGAAGCAAGAATAAGTATTGCAACAGGATGCGCCAGCAAATAAAGTTTGCGGCACTTTGAATTCGAAAGCAATATCCAGAAGAATATGGACCATAACAGAGGAAAACAATTTCTATCGTTGCATTGAAAACAGTAAACAATACCTGGAAGCATGTTTCAAAATTTTGCCTGAAGAATGGGGCTTTAACCCAACGTTTGAAAAGCTGTTAACCGGCTTTCTATACAACTACGACAGAAATAAACAAGTATTTACCCCAATGTAAACGGTTGATACTACAACTTCAATATTGATTGTATTGGTTTAAAGGGAGCTTTTATTGCGGCTAAGTCGATACCTTTTCACAAACGATATGAAACCATTGATAAGGAACTCGGCCACTACTTTGCGCTGATGTCTGTATTAAAACTTACCTACAAGAGAGAGCGTGCGGATGACCATTTTTATATAATCGCAGACGAACCTTTTGATGTTGACTCCAAAGAACATAAAACCTGGGAGCGCCTAAAGCAAAATCCTG
>JBBQKO010000363.1:0-3782 GCA_038327005.1 Chitinophagales bacterium
TTTGTCCTATATGGTATTTCCTCTCCAAAGTTTGAAACAAAAGATTTATTGGTAAATGATTATGGAATTTCCTCGGATGTGATATTTGGTCAATGAATATCAAAATTAAATACGCATTAAAATAAAATAGTAAAATGGAAAATAAATCGAACGAAGCTACTGCATTAAGGCCTGAGGGTGAGCGGATGTTAAATGCAAGGTTAGTTGAAATAGACCTGAATAAATTTATGGCTGAACTAAAACAAGAAACTACCTGGGCAGACAGCGATCGTAATTCCATCACTGTATTTAAATCTAACACGTCCACCATCGTATTGATTGGATTGCATAAAAATGCCGAATTAAAAGAACATAATGCCATTGGAAATATAAGCGTGCAGGTATTGGAGGGTGAAATAAACTTTGTTGCCGAACAACAAACATTTTCAATGGTAAAAGGACAAATGATCACTTTAGCCGCAAATATTCCACACAGTGTGACAGCATTGAAAGAAAGTTTTTTTCTGCTCACTATGTTAATAAATAAATAATAATCATGGACAATTCAAAAATGAAACATGATTGTATGTCTCATGACTGTCATCCACCAATGGGGCATACAGATCACGATCACCATGCCATGATGATTGCTGATTTTAGAAAAAAAATTCTACGTGGTATTGATATCGGTTGCACCGATTATGTTGCCGTCAACAATGATCTGTCATTTAATAAAATTGATTCCAAATTTTTTCAAATTTCATCATTGCCCATCTAATTAAAGCTAAATATAAAAGTAAAAAAATTCATAAACTCAAATTGCAGAACAGATAAGTCTCAATTGTATCATTCTAAAGAAGCTGAATTTATGGCAGATATAAACCCACACAAAAAACCTCAGGATGTGAATCAGGATTCAAAAAAATCAGCTTCATTCAGTAAAAATATATTGATAACAAATGGCATCGCATTAGTGCTGCTTGTAACAATTTGGATATGGAAGACCATTGAAATAAGTAATATCAGGAGTAAGGCAGATCGTATTCACCAGGCATTAAAAGAACAGGCCATCAAGGGTATTGTAACATCGAAGGAAGAACAGTTAAAGTTGTTGACCATACCTTATGTATGGGCCGTGCGTACAGAAATAATGAAGGGCAATATCAATCAAATAAATTTGTATGCCCTCGACCTTATCAAAGAAAAAAATTTCCAGCGTATAGCCATTGCAAATGATAGTGGAATAATTGTATCCTCCACTGACAAAAAAGATGAAGGGAAACCTTTTACTTCTATTGGAGAAGCTGCGGCATTAACCAATAATGATACTATGGTAGAGAATACAGGTGATAGTATATTGATTGTAACAAGCCCTATTATGGGTTTCAATAAGCGGCTGGGTACGCTGTTTTTTAAATATGCCGTTCAGTTGCCCAATTTGAAATAGATAAAAAAGTAGTTTCAGAAATTGATAATCTGATTATACAATAACCGTTTCGTTTAGAAAAAGTGATAGATTAATAGCGATGCGCCTGATTTTATTTTAGCAATTTTTAGAATTAGAGATATTATCTAAATCTAAATCTAAATTTCAGATACAACAGTTGAATCATGATCGCTTGAATTACTTCAAAAAAATTTTATAGACTGCCTGCCGTATTTAGGTAGCAAAGGCGTCTATCTAAAGCAATAATTTCAGGATAAGCTAATCGAACTGAGATTTTACGTAAAACAAGATGATAGAGACCTATCGAAATACTTAACTGGAAATGGAAAGTAGTTGATTCAAAAAAATAATTTTATTCATTCACAATTAAAATGAACCGATCATGACAAACGGAAAAAAAATAGGCATTTGGATGGATCACTCCAATGCTCACCTAATGGAATATGCGGACCTAATTGTTACGAAGATTATTACATCAGCGTCTACCTACGAAGAAAAGAAATTTACCCTGCAAAAGGGAGAAAGTTTTATGCAGCGAAAGAACCAGCAGCAAGAAGCTGAATACTATGATTCAATTGCAGCGTCTATCAGGGATTATGATGAAGTGTTGTTGTTTGGTCCTACGGATGCAAAGACCGAGCTATTGAATATTTTAAAGGCTGATCTGGGTTTTTCAAAAGTAAAAATTGAAACAAAACCAAGTGATAAAATGACGGATAACCAGGAGCAGGCTTTTGTGAGAGATTATTTTTCAAATAACTGATCTCTGCTTAAATAAGTAGTAGCTAGATAAATGATATTTTTTTTTGAATCAAACTTTATACCTGCTGTAAGGTATCGTTTCGAACTTGTTCTGTTGATATCTATTTTGATTGCATTGCAAAAAAATGGGTCGACAAATTGAGGATGTGCCGGTTTGAGTTAGATTATTTGTGGATGATTTTGCTTTTGTTTGTAAGAACGTGGAGTGGCATCATTTTTAGATTGGATAGAGCCGTTTTTAGTGCTGATAAATATGAATTATTACTGCTTGGCTTTCAGCCGGAATCTCTGTAAAATGGGAACGGATGCCAGCGAAGTCTACAATAAATTGAAAATGGAATTTAGCGAACCTTTCTATGATCGGATTAAAGCATAAGCTACGATCGAACAAAAAGAAAGGCTAAGTAAACTTTCGCCTGTTATGATTAAACAAAAAGTATTTGCCTAAAAAAATAATTGATTTAATAATTGTAGCTACAGGAAATTGTAAATCAATCGTAGGATTAAGAGTGATTATCAAAAATGGGTGGTTTTCTGCACGCTCATCCCAGAACGGAATATATTGTTAAAATTTATCCCGAAAGTTGTTCAAGCAAAAATCATTTTTAAAGAATGAAAAATGAAGTACAAGTTATAGTAAATGCACAATGCTAGTAACGTTGTAGTACAGTCCTGATCCAGTCCAGTAAGGAATTTATATTCCTTACTACAAGCAAACCATTTCGGGCAATTTTAATGAGTGCTGCCAGCCTCTTTATGTAACTTAAAATAATGAACCATTCGAAAATAGAAAATTTTCCATTAACAGATCCGCAGGGAACCGATGCCGACATGCTGGATAAATTGCAACAAGAAACGTTTGATTATTTTTTAAATGAAGTGAATCCTGTAACCGGGTTGGTTGCGGATAAAACAGCACCTGGTTTTCCGTCAAGCATCGCTGTTACCGGGATGGCAATTACGGTTTACATAGTTGGTGTTGAGAAAAAATTACTTTCCAGAAAAAATGCGATTGAAAGAATACTTAAAATTTTGAGATTTTTTTATGATAGCCAGCAGGGTAGGGAGGCAAATGCCACCGGCTATAAAGGATTTTATTATCATTTTTTAAAAATGAATAATGGGGAAAGAGAATGGAATTGTGAAGTGTCCACTGTAGATACCTCCTTGTTTATTGCCGGCGCTTTAAGTGCTGCAGCCTATTTTAAAAATGCGAACAGAGAAGAAGGGGAAATAAGAGAACTGGCAGATAAATTGTATCGCAGAATTGACTGGCAGTGGGCATTGAATAAAGGCGATAGCATATGCCACGGATGGAAACCATGGTCAGGTTTTCTCCGCTACCGATGGGATGAGCATTATAGTGAAGCGATGATTATGTATGTATTGGCTTTAGGTTCTCCAACCTTTCCCATTAAACCAGCAGGGTATCAAAAATGGATCAATACCTTTTGTGTAACAAACGTGTATGATACCGATTATTTATATGCCGGCCCTTTATTCATCCACCAGTTCTCTCACATGTGGATTGATTTTAGAGGAATACAGGATGCATTTAATAAAAAAGCCGGCTTTGATTATTTTGAAAACAGCC
>JBBQKO010000364.1:0-3776 GCA_038327005.1 Chitinophagales bacterium
TAAGCTTCATTGGCGGCGCACTCTTGTACATTTTATCATCCAATAACTATCGGATGAGGAGCAAAATACAAACGCACAATAGATACCCTGCGCAGCATAGTTAAACCTATGGCCCGTAAAATTAAATATGTTGCAAGCTGCTTTACATTACCGGATAATTCTTTTTAGCTGGTCGACTTTTATACAGGATTATTTTTACCTTTTAATTTTGTAAATTTGCATCTTAATTTTCAATTTCTATCATGGTCAAAATAAAAGTGACAATCATAGCCTTCTTTATTTTCTTTTCATTTACCGGCCATGCTCAAATTATCGCAGATACTACACATAAGCTGGTTAATTATGCTGACTCCGTTTTGAGAATTAGAAATATTAATCCCTATTTCACTTTGCATGTTGATTCTACTTTAAAGTATGGGTTCGAAATAAACAGGGACCAGTCTCAATATTATTGGTATCTTAAAAATTCGCCGGTTGGCTTAAAGATTAATAAGGATAATGGTGTATTGACTTTTAAAGCTGAAAAATCATTTTTCCTTTCAGGTAAATTAAAATACGATTATGAGTATAAGGTAAACATTGGCATTCAAAATTTAAATATACCCGATGACCACATTGACACCTCATTCGTTTTACTATTCTACAATACCGAAATCATCCCTTCCAGAATTAAACCAACCGTAACGAATACTTTGTACATAGATGAAGGCGACACTATTACTTTCAAATTACAATGTGATAACGGAAGTTTCCCAATTGAAGAAATTACCTACTTCAGTAACTACCAGGCTAAATCGCTCACTCCGGTATCAAAATGCAATGATGATTACACCTGGTGTGCTCCGTTCGACTTCGTAAAAGAAACAGACAAAGACAGGCAAAAGTTACTGGAACTTTATTTCGTAGGGGTAAATAAATTCAGTAACCGGGATACTGCCCTTATTCATATTTATGTAAAAGAAAATATCAATTACCCCTTAAGGGAAAAAGAATTCAATAAACTATTTACGGATGTATCCAGCTACATTCTGCAATTAAAAAGCAGTTTTAGATTGGTAGACAGCAAATTAAAGAAAACGAAAAGAACCCGAACCAGTTTTGACTTAGGTTCGGCAGGTGCAGGTTTAGGGGGTACTGTATTTTCATCTTTACCGAATCCCGATCAAAAAACAATTGGTAAAATACTACCAAGTGTGGGCGTTGCAATTGTTCCGGTTAAGGAAGCCGCAGCCCCCAACAGCAGCTCTGATCAAAATACTGCTTCGCTCATAAGAAATAGCATCAAACGATTGGAATACCTGATTGCAGAAAATAATATTGTTGGTGATAGAGATGCTGAAATATTAACGAAGACCAAAAAGTTGAAGGACGAACTAAAACAAATTCAAATACAGCTCATTGATATTCCCATTGCAGAAGAAAAATTAAACAGCGAAGAATTGGATGAATATTTCAATAACCCTAAGGTGAATAAAAAATATAAGGTAAAGCAGAAGTAATTAAAGGCAATCTTCCTTTCGTTGAGTATCGATGATATATTGAATCTGTCATCCGGAATTTAGCCGTACAAGTTAAAAGGAATTGACGCCGCAATGACTGAATTTTCCTTTATAATAAAATTTATAAGGCGTCCATACTGTTGCCAGATTATCATCAATCTTGATTGTTTCAAACATAACTTTTTCATGCGCCGCACCCACTGCCTCTTTCCCGACAAAGGCAATAAAATCAGCAACACTTTCATTGCTTACTTTTATGGAGCCTTTATTGTCCTGAATGGTTTGCATAACAGCATTGGCAGAAAAACAGTTTTTTAGCAAAATGGTATCTGCCTTTTTCATGCCTTCAAATAAATTGTTTACGGCGGCCATAACACTATCTCTGGCTGATTGCGCCTTGATTGTACCGGACATACATATCAATATCAGCAAAGAAAATAATCCTTTCATCTAAATAAAATTTAAGGTTGGTAAAAAAAAATTGATCAGTCAAACTTAAAAAGTCGCAAACAATTTAGCCGCAATTTTACTACAGTCACCCAGTGCATTCATATCTAAATTATTCAGTAGGTTCAATTCATTGAAATACGGAATCATCAATTCTGTGTCCATATTGCCTACCAATATATCATCCGCCATGGGGCACCCTCCTACTCCCTTCAATGCGCCATCAAAGCGGGTACATCCAGCTTTCAAAGCAGCTTCAACTTTGGCCTTCCAGTTGGCCGGTGTTGAATGCAGGTGTACACCAATCGCTGCATTTGAATAGGCTGGAATCAACTGGCTCAATATAGAACTTACCTGACCAGGTGTAGCAAGCCCAACAGTATCAGCCAACGATATAATGCTGATATCCCGCTTTACCATTTTATCTGCCCACTCCAGCACAATCTCCTCATTGTAAACATCACCATAAGGATTGCCAAACCCCATCGAAATATAGATCACCAGCTCCTTCTGATTTTTAATACAAAGGTTTTGGATCTCCTCCACCATTTCCAATGAAGCCTCTATCGTGCTATTTGCATTCCGCAACTGAAAGGTGGGTGATATCGAAAAAGGGAAACCGAGATAACTGATTTCATCACACAACATTGCTTCTTTTGCCCCTCTTATATTGGCAACAATGGCAAGCAACTTTGTCTTCGCTGCATCCACGTCAAGCCCTTTCAATACCTTCATTGTATCCGCCATTTGAGGGATGACTTTGGGTGAAACAAAACTGCCAAAATCAATGGTATCAAAACCCACTTTTAATAAGGCATTGATGTACCGGATCTTTTCACTGGTTGGGATAAAATGCGCCCACCCCTGCATCGCATCACGGGGACATTCTACTAAATTGATCTGTTTATTCGTTGGCATAAAGTATTACAAATGTAGGAGCTATTCAAATATGATTGTTGAATTGTAACTACCGCCAATCAAAAGCCTGGAAATGGATAAAGCTGATCCGATATAAATTTTAGTTGCCGGAAACGAAGGCAAATGCTACCACACATTACGGGGACAGGTATCGCCGTATTTATTACCCAATAAAAACCCGATGATTATTTCGTGGGAATTCCTGGTAAAGGTTCTTAACCGGGAGGTACTGGCATTTTCATACGCATAGCCAATATTAAAAGTGTTGGATACATTGATGCCCGCCATGGCCGCATAGCCGGAAACCAAATCAGAAAAACGGTAGCTTCCTCCTATCCAAAACTTATCTAAATACTGCAACTTAACATTGCTATGGATGCCATACAACTGCGGCTCCCAAAACTGTACCATTACCGAAGGCAGTGCAGTAACCTCATCTGAAATAGAAAACCGGTAGCCGGCCGTTAAAAAATAATTGGGCGTATAATAAGTACCATAATCGCCATTGGAGGTAAATTTCACTTTGCCCGGAATTAAATTTTGTACCGATATGCCTGCAAAATAATTGGCCCCATACAACCATAAGCCAGCACCAACTTCGGGTTTTAGCTTTTTTAAATCGCCATTGCCAAAACCAATGGCCGGATCATTGGGATCAAGGTCGGCAAAATCAATTTTAGTCTGGTCAATGTAAACACTTGAAAGACCTGCATTAAATCCCGCAGACAACGTTGTTTTTAACCCCAACGGCTGGTGATACGCATATGAACCATACACTGACCAGCGATCAATGTAACCGGCACGATCATTCATCGCCGTAAATCCTACTCCATGATGGGCATCCGGTGCAGTATAATTATCAGCATACTGTTTGCCCCTTGGGTTTTCGCCCGGCACTTCAAATGAGGTTGC
>JBBQKO010000365.1:0-3773 GCA_038327005.1 Chitinophagales bacterium
CATTTTGTCATTTCAGGATATACTTTTGGGCCGGGGCTGTCTTTTGCCGAAGCGGTCATTCCAAGCCATTGCAACATAGGCACTCCAAAATAATTACCCCTTTCAAAATTTTTTACAATTGATGCGCCACCTCCTTTATAACCATATTCATGAAAAACGAAATGTGGGTTGATGTCCAGATGGATACATGCGGCGAAACTCCAGGCAATCGACATCATTTCTTCTGCATCCGAATCTTTGCGATTACCTATATTTTCACCTTCCAAATAAGGCCTTTCTGCCGGCGTAACTACTGCGATATGTGCGGCCTCATGCTATAGGTCTCCCGGATATTTTACTTCTTTTTTATCAATCAAATTTTTCCATTGTTTTTCATAAAGCCCGGCAGAAAGCAAGCTTCGTTCTTTAACGATACCTCCGATGTTTCTATCCCTATTTGATGAAGGAAATCAATGATCTTTTCAAATAATATCATATCATTCATCGTATAGATTTTTACCGTTTTCCATTTTATTTGCAAGATCGATGGCTACCGGAGTTCCCATCATTCGCAACTGTTGAATGATCTTTTTTTGTTCCCCGAAATTATAAGAAGGAGCATTTGTGATTGGGGTAAACTCCTGTTTTATTGCTGCCTGTTCCATTAATAATTTTTTTACCCAATCATTCACTTTGCAGTCAATCACCAAATGAACACGGTTGGTATCTCCAAAATTATTAACGCTGTGTTTGAGTGATAAATTTAAGTACCAGCACTCTCCTTCTTTCAGTGGAATTTTTTCCGTTTCGATAAAAAAATCAACCCGCTGGTTGGTAAAAACCGGAATATGAAATCTTGCTTCTCCTTCCTCAAAACTCATGTCATAATCCGTATGTTCTTTAATAACGGCACCAGCGTTGAGTTTCATCAGTCGCACCGACATTTTTTCACATTCAAAAAAGTTGATTACTAACGGCAGGTATTCACAAATGTCTAAATTGCTTGTATCCTTATAAGCCATGTTCGGTTGCAGTGATCCGCTATGAATTGATATACAATTATCAACCATTCCATTAATAGACCGGAGCGGTAATGCTGTCCAGTCGCCTTCATAGTGTTTCTTATTGTAATGCGGTTGCCACAACGCCGCTTCCAATTTGTGAAGATCCCCTTGCATCCGGCTCACATCAAAACGTTGTTTTATCTGAACGTATTTTATCATTCAATATGGGCTTGTTTTTTTAGTGTAAATTAATTCATTAATGGTTATAAAGAAATCTGAAACAAGATTTTTCTTTATTGGTTTGCCCGCTGCTTAATTGGAATTATTTATACAATGTTGTTGGAAAGAAGGAATACTAAACCTTATAGACACATCGAATTAATGGTACCTAAAGATTGAAATTTATAAATCAATTTAGGAACAACCATTGAGCGAAAAAATTAAATTACCAATGCCTTATCACCCTTTCATCTCTTCCAGTTCTTTTTGCATTCTAAACATTTCATCTCTCAAGCGGGCAGCTTCCATAAAGTCCATATCACGGGCAGCCTTTTCCATGTCTTTTTTAGTTTTGGAAATTGCTTTTTCTATTTGCGGAATGGTTTTATAGGTTGCCTGTTCCTCTGCCGCAACCGTTACGATATCTTCATCGGCGGCAATGGAATAAGGATTTGATGGATCGTAACCTTTTACATCCAGTACTGATCCTTGTGCAAAAATTTGTTCCTTACTTTTAATGATTGTTTTGGGTGTAATGCCATGTTCGATATTATATGCAATCTGCTTTTCTCTTCTGCGTCCTGTTTCATCAATTGTTTTCTGCATGCTTTCGGTCATCTTATCCGCATAAAAAATTACCAGTCCATCCACATTACGGGCAGCCCTGCCTGCAGTTTGGGTTAAACTTCTTTCATTGCGCAAAAAGCCTTCTTTGTCTGCATCCAATATTGCTACCAGCGAAACCTCCGGCAAATCCAGTCCTTCTCTTAATAAGTTTACACCTACCAGTACATCAATAATGCCTAAACGCAGTTCCCGTAAAATTTCAATTCGTTCCAGCGTATCTACATCACTGTGAATGTATTTGCTTTTTATATTGATGCGATGCAGGTATTTATCCATCTCTTCGGCCATTCGTTTGGTAAGCGTTGTTACCAAAACCCGATCGCCTTTAGTGATTCGTTTGTCTATCTCATCCAGCAGATCATCTATTTGGTTTACAGACGGACGAACTTCAATCGGAGGGTCCAGCAAACCTGTTGGTCTTACTACCTGCTCCACCACTATACCGCCGGTTTTTTCCAGTTCAAAATCGCCGGGTGTAGCGCTTACAAAAATGGTTTGATTGATCATGCCATCAAATTCATGAAAATTGAGCGGGCGATTATCCAATGCACTCGGTAAACGAAATCCATAATCTACCAGTACCAGTTTACGGCTTCTATCGCCACCATACATACCGCTCACCTGGGGAACAGTTTGATGGCTTTCATCAATGATGCAGATAAAATCTTTGGGGAAATAGTCGAGTAAACAGAACGGTCTGGTGCCCGGTTTTCTCCGGTCAAAAAAACGGGAATAGTTTTCTATGCCATTACAGTAACCGAGTTCCCGAATCATTTCCAGGTCGTAATTTACTCTTTCATTCAGGCGCTGGGCTTCGATAAATTTACCACTGTTTTTAAAGTATTCTACCTGGGCGGCCGTTTCATCCTGTATTTCGTAAATTACCTGCTGCATAATATCTTTGGGCGCCAGGTATAAATTGGCAGGAAAGATGGCAGCATTGTCCACCAGTCCGATGCGTTTGCTGGTACTAAGTTCCAGCGTTTCAATGGTTTCAATTTCATCACCAAAAAATGTGATGCGGTAACCAAAATCCACATACGGCAAATTGATATCTACCGTATCGCCTTTAACTCTGAAAGTACCTCGTGTAAAATCGCCCTGCGAGCGACTGTACAAACTATTTACTAATGCGTGTAAAAATCCCTGGCGTGAAATGACCTGGCCTTTTTGAATTCGCACAATTCCATTTTCAAACTCGGTGGGATTTCCCATACCATAAATACAACTTACGCTTGCCACCACAATAATATCTCGGCGGCCACTTAATAATTGAGCCGTTGCCTGCAGTCGCAGTTTATCCAACTCCTCATTGATGCTTAAATCTTTTTCAATGTATGTGTTGCTAACGGGCATGTATGCCTCGGGCTGGTAATAATCATAATAGCTTACAAAATAGCCAACAGCATTATCCGGAAAAAACTGTTTGAATTCGCCATACAATTGTGCGACCAGCGTTTTATTGTGCGTTAATACCAATGTTGGCCGCTGCACATTCTGGATCACATTGGCAATGGTGTAGGTTTTACCGCTACCTGTTACCCCGAGCAATGTCTGGTATTGCTCTCCTTCCAAAATACCTTCGGTCAATTTGTTGATAGCATCGGGTTGGTCGCCGGCAGGCTTATATGGAGCTTGAAGATTAAATGGCACTTAAAATGTTTTTATGCAAATTAGTTCATCCTACACCAAAATCTGGGATACTGTTTAACAGGATGATTCAAATAAATTACCAATGATGTTTTCAGATGAAAACAGGATTCTCAAACGAATTTTGCCTAAATTATGGTCGCTTTTCTTACTTACCATTTGCGCCATTTATATTTTACTCAATGATTTGTCCAGTGCATTTTTTCGAATGAACCATGCGATTGTAAAGGAAGGAATGATATCAGTGAAAGGTGTGGCTTCTTCAAGAAAGTTTAAAACACCACCAATCAACCC
>JBBQKO010000366.1:0-3749 GCA_038327005.1 Chitinophagales bacterium
TCAATACCCGGTATTTGGCAAAACTGTAAAAATGTTGGAAGGAAGGGAGTTCTATATTTCAGGTCATGTTATCCCGCTTGATGTAAACCAGGGCTTATATGCCATCTCAAAATATCCATATGCTTCCTGCTATTTCTGCGGAAAGAGTGGTCCGGAGTCAGTAGTGTCTTTAAAGTTTAAAAACAAACCTTTAAAGTATAAGTTGGATAAAGTTGAAACCTTTAAAGGCACCTTAAAATTAAATGATAGCAACCCCATGGATTTTATTTATATTTTTAATGATACAGAAGAAATGGAAGACGGGATAGTTAACTAGGAGGTATTATAGAATTCATTTGCAGCCATTGTAGTTTTCCATCATACTTTTAATTAATCTTGTTCTTAAATAACTGGAATATTAAAATAATATTTCGCCATCTTCACTAACGGAAATTGTTTGTGCAACACCTCTTGATATTTCATTATTTTCATCAGGTAAAATTGACAAGCGGTGTAGCGTGTAAATTCAAGGCTGTTTTTTCTTGCTGATATAAAATGTTTATCCCCTTAAAGTCATATTTTCATTGGTTTCAGCATCAATTGCAACTAAATATTGTATTCATTTAATAATTGTATTACTCCTTTACCGGTAAAGCTTCTTCAGCAATTTATAATATTTTATTGGTGTACAGGTTTAGTAATTCTTTTTTTGGATTTTATGGCATGGTGTCGCCAGGCATTTTAGAAATTATACATTACTCTTTTTAAGAGTACGCCTGGCGTTAACCATTAATAGAAATGTTACCAATAGTGCTAAGCATATCAGTAGCTTTTTTTTCGCTTTATAAAAATTCTAATGTACACTGTACCTAAACCCTGCCATTACTTTTATGCCTTGCATGGGCGCATAATTATAGCTTGGCTCAAATACATAGCCAGCCTGGTTATACGGCTGTAGACCTGCGGCTATAGTTATATCTTTATCAAACGGATCTCCCGTGCGCATGATGGGATTTTTTGGCATAAAATTCAGTAAATTTTTTCCGGCCAGATACAGTTCAAAATGGTGATTTACTTTTTTGGTGATTTGCAAATTCATCAACGTAAATGTGGGTGAGTACTCCGGTCTAAAATCGGCTTTGATGCCATTGGCGGCATCTTCTGCAATAATGGGCAAACGCTGTGGCCCATAAACTTTACCGGTTAAATCAAAACTCCATCCATGTTTTTTTGTGTTGTAACTCAATACATAAGTAGCACTAAATTTTGGGGCAAATAATTGTTGCTGCTTTACAAAATTTCCAGTACCATCATTTAAAGATTGATATACATCCATCAAGGTAGTGCCCAGTAATCCTTTAAAACCATTTTTAAAAGTAAAATCTATATTGGCTGATGCACCCTTTGATACGGCATGTCCATCCGTATTTGAATAAATAATTTTTGTTGCATCGCTGGTAACATCCGGTATTATTTTATTGGTAAAATAAGTGTACCAGGTGCTAACATCAATTCCAAGAAATCCCCAACTGGTTGGGTAAGTGCTGGTATAATTCAATGTACCATTCCAGCTACGTTCTGGCTTTAATTCTTCTTTAATTACCAACTCCCTTATACCAATCAAAGAGGCATGCTTTTCCAGAAATATATTTACATTGCGAAAGCCATTGCCACCGCTTAATCTAACAGTAGTGTTTTTCGAAGGCTGGTATTTAAATGCAAGCCGTGGAGAAATGATATTGATTTTACGGGTGATATTGTATTCATATCTTACGCCAGCGAGTGTAGTAAATTGATCGCTGAAGTGAAATTCGTTTTGTACAAATACGCCTTGCTGCGCATCGATAAATGGTTTGTTTTTGATACCATCCTTATCCAAAGTGGCTGTAGTATTATCATCCAGCCAGATATGCTTAAAGGGTATGCCAATGAGCAAATCGTTCTTTCCAATTTTTTTATCCCATCGCAATTGTGCAAAGCCTGTATTTTGTGTGCCGATATACGGCGTGGTACCATAAGCTGCATCCTGCTTGTGGGAGTTGTAAGAGTATTCAAGTAATAATTTTTCGGTACCTATTTTGATTCCGTAGTTGCCAATTAATTCAAATCGGTTGGTAATAATATTTTCAGCATATAAACTATCGCCACCTCTAAAACTTTTGTTCCACCTTACATCTCCACCCCAGCGGTTTTCCCATACATAGCGCAAGGCCACATTAAAGGGTTGGTTACTTGCTCTTGCAAAGCTCCATTTATTAAAAAGCGATAACCTGTTTTGTAAGGTTACATCCGTAAAATTATCTCCATTCACATCAGCCTTATTATCGTAATTAAAATAATTTATACCCAGCATACTGGTGGCTTTTCCTATTTTAAATTTGCCCGTAATATCCGTATTGTATTCACTTTTACTGGTGGCATTGGCATCGATGGTAAATTTCAAAGCACTCAATGGGTCTTGTGTAATAATATTGATTAAGCCACCCATTGCCTCGCTGCCATAGAGCGTAGATGCCGGGCCTTTTACAATTTCAATTCGTTTTACCATAGCAGCAGGTATGCCACTCAATCCATATACCGATGCCAGGTTGCTCACTATCGGCATACCATCAATCAATATTAATGTGTAAGGGCCTTCCATTCCGTTAATATGAATATCGCCCGTGCCACACACATTACAATTCAATTGTGGTTGCACCCCATTAATAATTTGCAGTGCTTCAAAAAAAGAAGGAGTTACATTTTTCTTTAAAAATTTAGATGAATAAGATTCAACAGGGATGGGACTATCAGACTTACGTACTAATTTTTGTGTGCCGCTTACTACTACTTCCTGTAAATCATTGGAGCTGCTGATAAGCCCAACTCGTAATAAACTTTGAGTAGGGGTAACGGTTATTTGCTTTGCTTTGTAGTTAACGGATGTAATTTCTATTGCTGTACCTTTCCCTTCTACTTCAAGCGAAAATTCTCCATCACTATCTGATATCATTTTTTTATCGCTATTAACGATAACTATTGTTGCACCAGGTATTCTTTCTTCCGTTCTGATATCAATTACTTCTATTGTAACTTTTTTTGTTTGGCAAAATCCAATATTTGTTGTTAAAACAAACAAGCTTACCAACATACCCTTTATCATGTTATTATTTTTGTGCGAATGTAGTATTGCATATTTAGTACACCTCACTGTATCGGGAAAACGATTTACGGAAAATGGAAACTGAATTATTTATAACAGTAGAGGTTTTTTTTGTTTGCCGTGGATGTTAATGGCTTCTATCATGTATTGAGAGCAGGTGGGTGTATGGCGGCAGTTGTTTCCTAAACATGGGGAGATGGCCAACTGATAAAAACGAATGGGAAATATCGCTATTTTTTTCAGCAACTTCATCGGCAATTTTTACAAGTACCTTTTACAATTACTTCTGTTTGCTTGCTCATAAACCCTGCTGGCAAAACTATTGATGGAACGGGCACGGTGTCCAAACAAATGGTTTTGCCGCAACTGTCGCACATAAAATGCAAATGGTTATTAAAACAGCCGGCTCTATTTTTTGAGTGCAGCAGGGCATATCTGTTGAGGCTATCCATAGAAGGAATGGCATGAATAATTCCTTTGCTTACAAATAAATCTAACGTGCGCCAAATGGTAACCCTATCAATAGCCTCGTTTGTAAAACGCAGTATTTCTGCTTGCGTAAGTGCATTTTCCTTTTCTAAAAATGCACTTAGTATCATGCGCCGGGCATCTGTAATGTATACGCCCA
>JBBQKO010000367.1:0-3744 GCA_038327005.1 Chitinophagales bacterium
ATTCCTTGTGATGATGCATTCCATAATATAACTATTGATTATAGGGGCTTATTTAAAGCTACCCCAAGTAATACTGCTGTACTTGACAGTACGCGTATCAATGCAATGTTGTTTAACTTTGACTGTACTTGGTTCAACACAACTGGAGGTAAGTTACATGCAGGAGACTATACTATTCAGAATCTTAAAATTGGAGAATCTGCTGAAAATAATCCAAGTTTAATTAAGTTAACGAAAGTTGATGATTTAAGTAATGTAACGATGTACAAAGGAGCGAGTCCAAAACCTGTATTGATTTCCGGAATATCTGATGGTAACGGCAATGGTACTGCAAACATTACATTTTCTACCAATAAACCTGCTTTAATTCAAAACTTGGCAGTTACTTCACCTTCAAATGGTGTGGCCACGCTTACCTACGACTTAGGTGTGACAGCTAACGCATTGGATAGTGCTAAGATATCAGTATATACAGATAATTTGGCTTATGTGGGTTCAAAGAAAGATACGACAACATTTACAGTTTATGTGATTGATCCAGCCTCTACAAAATCAACTGTGGCTGTGAATACTGCAACCGTGTATCAAACCATAGCTGGTATGGGCGGTATTGTTCCGACCAATGTTAATCCAAATATGGTTCGTGACTACCTGGATATGAATTATACGGTAGCTCGTATCTTTACAGCTTCTGATTGGGAAGATACTAATGACAATTCCGATCCAAATTTATTAGCGTTGGAAAACTGCAAATTTAATATGAATTTGATGGATAATATGAAGAAGTTAAATACGCTTACCAATTGTAAGAAAATGTGGTGGTGTTCATTGTCGCCTCCTTATTGGCAAAAAGCAAATAAATCACAGTATCCATTTCTTGCTGCACAAGGATATGCCGCCGATAATGTGCTTAAACCAGAGATGGAAGATGAGTTTGCAGAAACAGTACTGGCAGCTTTTAAAGCATCAAAAGAATATGCAGGCGTTGATTTACATGGTTTTAGTATTCAAAATGAACCTCAATTTAATGAGCCATATCCTTCAGCACAAATGTATGGTCCTCAATTCGTGCGTTTGTTTAAAAACATCGGTACTAAACTTGCCGCTGCAGGATTTACAGGTCCACGCCTAATGGGTTCAGAAGATATTTTCTCTAATATGGGTTGGGTAACATCGAGAATTAATGCTATAAAAGCAGACCCTGCGGCATTGGCTGAGTTTAGAACTATGACAGTTCATAATTATGATCCAAATGGTATTGGTATTACTGAAACAGGATCTGCTGGCTGGATAGAGTTGAAAGGAATAAAAGCATCTATGCCATCTGTTGAAGGATTGTGGCAATCAGAAACATCCGGTTTCACTAACAAATGGGAAGGCGAAAGAATAAAAGATTATATGAATGGCAACTGGACATTTTCTCCGGGTCCTTTGGTTTATGCAGCCAATATTTACACAGCATTTAAATCAGGTCATATAAATGCCTGGATTGATTTGTATGATGCTGCAACAAAAGTCAAGGATAATCTGATTGGGGGAGTATTCAAGCAATATAGCAAGTTTGCTGTAGTGCCTGGAGCTAAAATGGTAGATGTAAGTTCTAGCGATAATGATGTTTTAGCGGTAGCCTTTACGAATGCTGCTGATGCTTCAAAATCAGTGGTGTTGATTAATCGCAAAAATATTCCTCAATTGGTGACTATTACAGGTACGGGAGTTACAAATTATCGTGTGTTCACAACACAAAACTTTGCAGCTTTCGTAGAGGGAGAACCTTCTACTAACGGCGTAATTTTGTTGCCTCCAAGAAGTATTTCTAGCATTTATAATGGAACGGGAACGCCCAATGCTGTTGTAGCACCATCAGCTTTGAATGAGAATTCAATTCAAATTTTCCCTAATCCGGCATCGGATATGATTAGAATCTATAATTCTTCGGATGTGAATTATAATAGAGTGGACATTTTTAACCTTACCGGTGGAACTGTTCTAACTAAATTATTTACAGATAATACTACTGAAAATACTGTCATGCTTAATAATTTACCAAAAGGAGTTTATATGGTAAAGGTAAGTGCTAGTGGTAATACTAACTTTGCTACTAAAAAATTGATTATTCAGTAAAAAAAAACAGGTTGATGTCTTATTAGACAACGCCATAAGTTTTGAAAATTTCGAAGCCATAGCCATAAGGCTGTGGCTTTGTTTTTTTTTAGATTGAGAAGCCTTTTTTTGAAGTTGGAACGTATGAAAAATAGTTATCTTTTTTGTTGTCAAAATTATACTAACAAAATAATCATTTATTCATGAAACTAAAAAGTCTGATTCTTTACTCTTTTGTTTTCTTAATGAGCCATTTTTCGATGGCATTTGCACAAAAAGCTGTGCTTACCATTTCCGAAATAAAAGTTCCGAAAGGAGAGGATGTGGTTCAATGGGTAAAGCCCAATGATAAAAAATGGCACAGCGACAAACCTCTTTACACGGTGAAGGATTCCACCTCGGAACTTGCAGCTAAAGTATGGATGGCCATGTCGCCCTATGCCTTGTTAATGCATGTGGAAGTAACAGATGATGTAAACATGAGTACCCAAACACGTAGTGATATTTGGCAGGAAGATGGTGTACAAATAGCCATTGATGCTCAAGGACAAGGTGCTGGAACTATGCCAAAAGAAACGCGCGGGATGGTTGGAAATGATGATTGCGGTTTTGCGGTGACACTTGGAAGCGAAGGTGCCTATGGCTTTGCTTGGTTTTGGGCGGATGAGAAATTTGCTGGCGTAATGCCGAACGAAATGTTTACGGCTTCGCGCAATGAGAAAACAAAACTAACTAGTTATACTATTTCTATTCCGTGGGCAAAATTACACACCATTCCTGGTGCTTATCCTGTTTTGGGTGTGGCTATTCAGATTAACGATAGTGACCCTGAAAAAAAAGAACAAACTCGCTTGTATATTGGTCGCGGTGCTGATGGCGTGCTACGCCCCGGGTTATTTAAGAAACTTAGCATTGCTTCTACTGCTGGAAATTTTAGCAGTGTGTTGGCTTTTAATGATTTAATTCGCAATAATGGCGATGTTGCAAATTTATTTTACTCTGTGTCATCAACTACTGAAACCTATTTGTTAAAAGCTGGTTTTGATGGAAATGAGAAAATAGTAGAAATTCTACCAACTTCTAACCCTAAAATTCGTCAATTTGAGGTCAGTTTGAAATGTTTGGACAATAGCGTGAGTGGAAAAATCTCAAGTTCACTCATCAATAAAAAAAGTGCTGCATTAGTACAAAAGCTTGATTTGGATGTAATATCCATGGAAGCAACAGTAAATCGTTTTTTTCAACGGATGGACTCGCTCATTGCCAGACCGCAACAACATCCTTTGTTTATGTGGCACTTGAAGTCTGTAAAAGCCCTTGCTTTGAACGAGTGGAATAAAACTTCGCTTTTATGGGCATCGAATCCAAGTTTTTGCGATGAAACCTTTCGGTTCATTAAACGATTAGATGAAGGTTTTGAAGGCGATGCAGCTGATTGGAATAGTTATTTGGATAATAAGCGTACTTTATTCATTTCGTTTATCAGCAAAACCGATGGCACTTTGCAATACTACGGACTTGATTTACCCAAAAACTGGGATCCCAATAAAACATATCCGTTATTGGTAGAACTTCATGGAGCTGGAAACCCACATCCTTTGAATGGTTTGGCGAGTAGTTTAGGCGCATCGAATGCTGTGG
>JBBQKO010000368.1:0-3740 GCA_038327005.1 Chitinophagales bacterium
TGAATTTTTCCCAGGGGTGCATCACAAAACGCTTTTGCGGATCATACAAATCGTAATCGCCATCCAGTGCCCGGTTCCAGCCTCCTTCATTGCCATTGTCCCAGATAATAACCGAGGGATGATTTACATCACGTAACACCAGTTCCTTCACCAGCTTTCTCCCCACCACCGTATCGTACGCTTTTTGCCAGCCGGTTAGTTCATCCAATACGAATAAGCCAAGGCTGTCGCAAAGATCTAAAAATTCCCGGTCGGGCGGATAATGCGACATCCGAACCGCATTCATGTTCATATCTTTTATCAAACCAATATCCATCAAATGCACGGCACGGCTCAATGTGCGGCCACTCTCGGGCCATTGACTGTGCCTGCAAACACCCTTCATCACAATCTTAACATCGTTCACATAAAAACCATCTTGCTTCCTAAATTCCACCGTACGAAATCCAAACCGTTGCCGGATAGTGTGAATTGTTTTGGTACCTTCTTTGATTGAAATCACCGCATGGTAAAGATTGGGTTGCTCCGGGTTCCATTTTTTTATACCGCTAAAAGTCTTTTTAAGATACACACTATCGGTAGCACTTACCTTAAATGGCTGGCCTACATTTTTACCATTCAACTCCTGTAACTGAATTTCTACGGACTGATTTTTACCGGCATTTTTTGTAAACACCTGCATACCGAATACACCCGTTGCTTTTGCGTCCACAGCTACCCGCTCAATAAAAGTTTGCGGCACAATCTTCAAAAAAACAGGACGGAAGATGCCGCCAAACAACCAGAAGTCAGCCTGGCGCTCGGCACGATTTACGGAATTGTTGGCTGATTTTTTACTGACGGTTACCTCCAGCAGATGATCTGTACCAGGATTGAGCAGTTCCGTTATATCATATCGAAACTGGTAAAAGGCGCCCTGGTGAATAGGGCCTGCCAGCTTACCATCAATTGTTACTTCGGTATCTGTCATGGAGCCGTCGAAAACAATGAATATTTTTTTATTGGTCCATGAAGATGCTGTTTTAAACGCATGTTTATACATTCCCTGCTCATCGGGGTTCTCATTATCCTGGAAGTAATTGAACGTGCCAAAGCCCTGCTGCTCCCAACAGGAAGGCACTGGGATGGTCATCCATTTTCCACTATTCATTCCTTTGGTGACCATAAAGTCCCATGCTACTGTATGGTCTTTATCAGTGCCGGATAAATATTGAATAATTGTTTGCTGTGCCTGCGCCTGCCAACAACCAACAATCAATACAGCAATCAGTATTATTTTTTTCA
This sequence comes from Chitinophagales bacterium, assembly GCA_038327005.1. GTDB lineage: Bacteria > Bacteroidota > Bacteroidia > Chitinophagales > Chitinophagaceae > Ferruginibacter. The sequence continues at coordinate 1,285 of JBBQKO010000368.1, forward strand.
TATCGCTTTACCTTTTTATTTTATTCCGGTTGTTTTTTTAGGGAAACAAAATTCTTAAATCCTTTTTGAGAAGGCGTTACCTTTTTAATATTTCCCGCTTGATCAAAATTCAATTCATCGATACAAATTTCCCGAAGCAAGTCTTTTGCGTCCGTTGATTTTACTTTCGCAATGCGATGATAAACGATGTAATATTTTTTCTTTTAAAACAATATACTGTGATGGCCGGAACCGATAATATTACGAGCTAGATCGCTTGACAATACCGGGCTGTTTTTCCCTTCTACCCATGGACCAATCGGATTGTTGGCAACAGCATACCTAACTTTATAAGTACTATCGGTACACTTGCCATCAGAATACATGAGGTAATATTGTTCCTTTCTTTTGAGCATATGAGGTGCCTCAAAATAACCGGGTGGCGTGATGTCTTTTGGTGGGGTCACCAAAGCATCGATCGACTCGTTTAAGGCTGCTACAAAGCAGTGACCGTCTTTCCAGTCCCAGCCCGAACCCCAATATATATAAGCCTTTCCATCCTCGTCCAAAAACACTTCTGCGTCGATGATATGTACGTTGATTGTTTTTTGGGTGGCGATAAATGGCCCTCCTTCTGCTTTCACATTTTTCCATGGTCCTCCCGGACAATCGCTTACATCCGCATACACTTCGCTACCAACGGAAACAAAAATATGGTACTTGCCATCCTTTCCCCTAATTACACCGGGAGACCACACTTTACTGTCGTTGGATGTTTTGCTGGTGCACTGTGGTTTCGTCTGCCAGTTCAACGGCTTTCGAATCAAGTTTTTCAAATCATCTGATACCCAAAATGCAAGGCTGTCGCCACCCCAGGGATCAATGGTGGCATAGCAATAAAATTTACTATTCTCCACTACAATCGACGGATCGGCAAAATAGCCGGGGATCATTGGATTGCTAATCACATTATTTTCAGCAACCACATTTGAACCTGTTGCTACGAAAACGAAAAGTAAAACCTGATGCAAAAACTTCATTGCGGTGTTCTTTAATTGTCAAATATCCGACGTTCTTTTTAAATATGTCCTACGCATTTGGATGATAGAATAACAGTACTGATAAAAGATTTTTCATTAATGGGGCATTTTGACCAATCAGGCTCAAAATTTTTGAGATTATAAAATCTCATGGCATTTATAGAGGAAGTTGTAACAATGCAATGTTTGTTATTACCATGCATTAAAACCTTTCACCGGTTACTTTTTAATATTTTATCAATATTTGGAGTAAATGCTACCATCCTTTCAAAATGCCATGAATCAAAAAACAAAAATCATTTTCCGTGATAAATGCAACTCTGAAACCTCTGGCGATATTACCAAGTTAAAAAAACATATAATCAAATTAGCCCACATGCAAACATCAGAAATTAAAAAATGAAATACAATCCACAAATCCATCATTGGAGGGTTAGCCGATTAAAGGGATATGATTATTCGCAGGTGGGTTTATATTTTATAACGATCTGCTGCCAGCACAGAATATACCGTTTTATTAAAATAAAAAATGATGAAATGGTTTTAAATAAACACGGAACCATTGCATACGATGAATGGGTAAAATTACCTGAACGATTTAAAAATTCCGAATTGGTTGTATTTCAAATAATACCCAACCATTTGAAGGGATTTTTTATTGAATAATGTCACTGTAGGGGCTGGGTTCACCCTGCTGAAAATATACAAACAATCACCCCGTTGCAAAAGGACAACAATAATACCATTGAAAATCGGCAAGCACAACTCGGGCAACCGTTATCGTTTGCCATTGCCAATAAATAAATTCGTAACCCGGCGCTTTATTAAGCAGTACCTAAAACGATGCTGATCGATCAGTCTAAATATAGCTATCACTCGTTTTATCTTTAATTAATCAATGAAATTATCAGCTATTCTAATGTATAATTCAACCTTAAACGGGCAACAGGAATGAAACATCAAAATCATTTTGGTAACAATGGGTTAACCTTTTGTTAATGCTTTGGTAAAGTAACAGATATAGCTTGCGCACTTAACCTCAAATCAAAATTCATGAATATTCCCGCTCAGATACGCAGTTGCAAATGGTATTTTTATGGATTGGGCATCCTATTGTTTTGCTGTACCATCCTGTTGTTGGTTTCAGGAAAAGCTGCCAGTTTTATTGCATTGAACAGTTACCATCCTTTTGCTTTGAATGTGTTTTTTATCAACTACACTTTTGTAGGTGATGGAATATTTGCAGTTGGTTTAATTGCCGTAATGTTCTTTTATTTTAAGAAAAAACAAGAAGCATCTACCTTGTTATTCTCCTTTTTAATTTCCGGTGTTGCAGTACAGATCATAAAAAATCTGGTAGATTTTCCGAGGCCACATTTGTTTTTCGAACATGGGCAGTATCCATATTTTATTGATGGTGTCACACTCGCCAATCAC
>JBBQKO010000369.1:0-3719 GCA_038327005.1 Chitinophagales bacterium
CAATTCCATCAAAAGAAACACCATTCGCATTTTCAAGGAAATTGCTATACCAGAAAAATACCAGGGCGAAGTAATGAACCGCTGTTTTCAATATGTGGAATCTCCAACAGAAGCGGTTGCCGTTAAAGCATTTTCATTGACCGTGTTGGGTAAACTCGCAAAATTGTATCCCGAGATTTTACCCGAAATAAAATTGCTGATTGAAGAATACTCGCCCAATCAAACGGCAGCATTTAAAAGCCGGGCTAAACATCTATTGAAAGCTTTCGAAAAACTATAGATTCCTTTTATGTAGAATACTGATAGCAGAACCATTCGCTACAAATACCGAATTTGGAGTTGCCGTTTGTAACATTGCAAAATGATTGCCGTACAAGGCATTGAAATCACAGTCGATGGTATATTCCTTTACCGGATAGACCTCCCAGCGTGGATGCTGCACGGCATATTCAACTGTAGTTGTATCATTGTATCTGGAGTAGCCCCAATAATGCTCTGCTATAAATTCTTCTTCGCTACCGGGTATCATGGGTACCGTTTTATTTTGTGTGATTGCTTCAATCCTGTTCCATTTATTTTTGTGTTTCCAATGATAGCCGAGTTGAATCTCTTCGTTGCTTTCCTTCAAAAAATGCTTCATACGCATGGTACTGTATTTTTCATTGTACAAAGTATTGGCAATAAAACTAATGGCAGGCTTTGGCACAATTTCTTTTATAAAAACAGCGCCCCTCTTCCACATGCCCTTCTCAAAATACCGAACATAAAAGCGAAGATTTACTTCTTCAAAATTTACGTGAAACGGTATCTTTATTCCGAGCAGTCTTGTATTTTCAAACATAAAACCAATCAGGCTTACATATACATTTCCATTGTAAACATCCAGTTCTGTTTTATTGGGCAGGTAAGGTAACAACAACGAAGGATCAATGATGTAATTCGCCATGATCAGGTTATTCCACTCCGCCGTTAAAAATGCTTTTGTAGGCATGATTCAATTTATTTAAGAGCAGTTTGCCGCACTTTTTGATTATCGAAAAATTACTGTTTAATCAACTCGCCCTGGGGTTCAACGGATCTGGGCAGGCGGTAAAACTGCTTAAAGATCAACCTCAAATTCTGATCATAAGTAAAGTAATTGTACAACCAGTTAGAGAAAACAAAAAACCGGTTCTTCACTCCCAGGATCAGCATCAGATGCAACCCCATCCAAATCATCCATGCAAGGAAACCGCCAAAATGTAATTTAGGTTTTGGCATATCTACCACTGCGAGGTTGCGGCCCACAGTTGCCATACTTCCACTGTCTTTGTAAACAAATTCCTGCATTTGCTCCTTGCCACTTTTCATTTCAATCCGGCGAAGATTTTTGAAAAGCATATCTGCCTGCTGCATGGCAACCGGTGCCACCTGCGGATGTCCGTTTGGCCAATTTGGCTCCTCCATAAAGGCCACATCTCCGATTGCGTAAATATTGGTAAATCCATTTACAATACATTGACGGTTTACCTTAATGCGATTACCACGGGCTATCAGTTCCTGACTAATTCCACCGGGCACATTTCCTTTAATGCCTGCTGCCCATATTACCATTGAAGTATTGATGGTTTCACCGTTCTGAAGTATTGCCTGCTGTCCGTCGTAGTCCTTTAAAAATACATTGGTCATTACCTTTACGCCGAGGTTCTCAAGATATTTTAAAGACTGTTCGCTGGATTTTTCACTCATATTTGCGAGTGTTTTGCCAGTGCCTTCCAACAGGTAGATTTTCATTTTACTAAAATCCAATTCGGGATAATCTTTTGGCAACTGGTATCGTTTCATGTCTGCGATGGCACCACTCAGTTCTACACCGGTAGGCCCGCCACCAACTACCACAATCGTCATTAGTCGCTGTAGTTCCATTTCATTCTCCGCCGTGAGGGCGTCTTCAAAATTATGTAACAGCCGATGCCTCAGTTGCAATGCCTCTACCGTACTTTTCATTGGAAAAGCGTGGTCAATTAAATTTTGATTGCCGAAAAAATTGGTATCGGCTCCGGTTGCAATTACCAAAACATCGTATTCAAATTCACCAATATCCGTAATCACTTTATTTTGTTTGGAAACAATTTGCTGTACCTCTGCCATTCTTAAACGAATGTTCTTACTGTTTTGAAAAACCTTCCGCAGGGGAAAAGAAATATTACTGGCATCCAGTCCTGCAGTTGCCACCTGGTAAAACAATGGCTGAAACTGGTGATAATTAAAACGATCTATTAGGGTAATGTCAAAACCGGGTTTGTTGCTGAGCTTGCGTGCAATCCTTAACCCTCCAAAACCACCGCCGATAATTAATAATTTCATCTTTTAAAAATTTTAATAATGCAAATGTACAGCATTTTCAATAAATACTGAAAGTTAAGAAAGTAAACAGTATTCAGGCAACAAAACAATTTCAGGCCATTTATGTTTGTCAATCAATAGCTTGAATTTGTGAAAATCTATTTTTACCGACAAATTTCACCTACACTCAAAGATGGTTATCAGTGCTATTTTGTTAACTATAATCAAATCAATTTTTTCTAAAACCAAGTATTACATAAATGAAATATTTTTAAATAAATGCTCATATCTTTCATTTTTTCTCTACTTTGTACTAAAATACTAACAAATGCTAAACGTAATCATTCCTTTAGATTTCTCCCACACATCTTTTAATGCAGCCCAATATGCAGCCAATATGTACGCAGAGCGGCTTGACATCAATTTAATTCTGTATCATTTTTATTCATCCGGAGAAGACACTTCGATTGCTAAAGAATTTTTGTTAAGCCAAAGAAAAGAACTGCTCAGCAGGGTAGCTAATATAGAGGTTGAATTGGAATCGGGCTATAATTTTATAGATAGTCTTGCGGCTTATGCGCATGTTAAGACAGCACATATCATCATCATGGGATTAACCGGTAAAACGCCTGCACAACATCGTTTTGCTGGGAGCAATACCATGAAAATCAGTGAAAAGGAAGTATGCCCTGTATTGGTAGTTCCCGAAGATGCGGTTTGCAATGGAATCATGAATACTTTAATCACTTCAGAACTGAAGTACATTGAAGAAACACCTTGTTTGCTTACTGTGAAAAGAGTACTACAACATTTTGTACCTAAGCCTTCCATCCATATTTTAAATGTAAACAGCGAGCATTATATTTCTCTTACAGATGATGTGAAGGATGAAAGGGATAAAATGGCGCTTTTATTATCTGATTTTAGCCCTGAGTTCAATTTTATGAACCTATATGATTTTCATGAGTCAGTAGATGAATTTGTAAAAGATAAGGGGATTGACATTATAATCATTGCCCCAAAATTTCATTCCTTTTATGAAAAATTGTTTAAAACGCAGCATACAAAAAAATTAATTTATCAAAGCAGGGTGCCGGTATTGGCTGTACACGAATAGCATTATTGAATTGTTTTTTTTGCAGTGTCCCGCTATAAAATAAAAGCGCCCGAAAGTTTTCGGGCGCTTTTATTTTATCTGTATAACCTTACAATAATCTTTATCGTTTGTAGATATTGCTGTTTACCAAATTGAGCGTATCCCTATACCAATTTGTATTTGCTGTACCCGATGACAATATCCAGGATTCAAATTTTAGAAATGCGGTATTGATTGCAGTTCTTTCAGTAGGATAGCTGAAATTTTCATTAAAGCCCAGTCCCCATGGCAGATTGCT
>JBBQKO010000370.1:0-3688 GCA_038327005.1 Chitinophagales bacterium
GAAACAAAAATTACCCACATGGTTTGGTCCTCCTGTTTCGTCCAGCAAAATATTCCAGTCGGTAAAGCCAGCCATACCATTATTAAAATCATTGATCATCGATCGGCCATATCTTTCGCCGAGTTTCCAATCGGGTAAACGGGCTAAGTCAAATTTTTCATTGCATCCTTCTGTAAACAAAATTGCTTTATCCGGATAGGCTTCATGCACCCGCTTTACGTTTTCAAACATGGGTTCTCCCCCACTCCAATTCTCATACCAATGGAAACCAATACCCCATGCGAATTTAGAGGCTTCCGGATCATCAAAATAAGTTTGTGCACGCTGGTACATCAGGTCACGGTTATGATCCCACACGATAATTTTCTTATCTTTTAATCCTTCTTTTTCCATGGTTGGTCCAAGGTTGTTTTTCAGGAAATCTCTTTCTTCCCCGGCTGTGTAAATACAACTTTCCCAACGTTGTTTTGCCATTGGTTCGTTCTGGATGCTGATGGCCCACACAGGCATTCCTTCCTTTTCATATTCCTTGATAAACTTTGTGAAATAAAGCGCCCAGGCATTGTAAAATTCTGGTTTCAGTTTACCGCCCTGCAGCATGTCGTTGTTATCTTTCATCCAGGCGGGCGGGCTCCATGGACTTGCAAATAAATTTAGTTTACCACCAGCCGCCGCAATGGCTGCTTTAATAAATGGAATTTTAAATTGTTTATCCGGTGCAATGTTGAAAGTCTTCAATTCTTTATCGCCATCCGCTACATACGTATAACTGGCGGTACTAAAATCGCAACTGTTGATATTGGTTCTTCCAATGGTGTAGCCAATTCCATTGTCTTTATCAAAATAGGCTTTCAATAATGCTGCCTGTTTATCGCTTGGAAGTTTGGCATAGGTTTCTGCGGATGCATCTGTTAACGCTGCACCAATACCAACAAATTCCTGGTACTGTTTGCCTGGATCAACAAAAACACATAGCTGGGTTTCAAACGGCTGCCCCATGGGTTTAAACTGCAGGGTATCAGTTGCGGTTAGCCGAAGCGTGCTGCTATCGGCCGTGGTGTACACCATTACTGTTTTACCATCGGTGGAATAGGGTTTACCTGACTGCACAATCGCATCCTTTGCAGTGTTATTATTGCAGGAAACAACGGTTGCAACCAAGGCGAAAAAAAGAATCTTTTTCATGTTGGAGATTTTTTTGATGTTGAATGGTTTTGTTTGTTGGTGATTGATAGTTGATGGTTGATGGTTGATGGTTTGATGGTAGATGGTTGATGGTAGATGTTGGTGGTTGGTTGTTGTTGATATTAGCGGCCAGCGTGTATAATTATTTACGCAGACACTCCGATCGCACATATCGTTCCTACGGAACGGGAAAACAATTATTGGGGTTTTATCCATTCTACCCACATTTCGTTCCTATGGAACGGGAAAACAATTAACGTAACAATTATTTTATTTTGTTTAAAAACGATATTTCATTTAAGTACCAGTTATCTTTTTCTTCGCTGGCTAAATAACCATGGCAATAAATCCTTTTCGGCAAAGGCCGAATCCCAGCTATTGTGACCGGCTTCCGGATAAATGGTAAGTTTTACTTTGGCCTTTTCTTTTAACAAGGCGTCATACATCTCTTGTGATAATTCAGAAGGCACCACGTTATCTTTGGCTCCATGAAAAATCCACCAGTTTGTTTTTTTTATTTGCCTGGCAGTGGCAGTATTGGCTCCACCACAAATAGGCATGGCCGCAGCAAATATTTTCGGATTTCTTCTCACCAATTCAAAAGTACCCATGCCGCCCATGGATAACCCTGCTGCATACACTTGCTTCTTTTTGATATGATAAGAAACGGGCAATTCATTTAAAAGTCCCATCAACAGCGCCATGGCTTTTGAAGGTTCACCTGCTTCCTGGAAATTAAATTTCCGCTTGCCATCCTTATCCAATGATGCCGTCATATTACTCCAGCTACTTTTGATTGCGCATTGCGGAAACACTACAATGGCAGGGTATTCTTTTCTTATCTCATCCCTCAAAAAAAGCTTTGCGCCATGTACCAGTTGCAACTCATTGTCGTTTCCTCTTTCACCAGAACCATGCAGAAAAATAATCAATGGATATTTTTTTGCTGCATCATAGTTCTCGGGCAGCAATAACCGGTAAGGCAATGTATCGGTATTACTAATAAAATAATGTTTTTCAAATAGTGAAAGATCCTGCGCAAACACTGGCAGGTAGCAACTAACAATGATAGCAAAAACCCATATTTTCTTCATTGAATAAAATTTAAAAAAGAATAAAATGATTGTGTATTAAAAATGTGTGCATTTCAATTCCGATGGCTATCGGATCATTCTGCTAGGAGCCTAATAAAAGTAGTATAGGATTTTTTAAAAGGGATGTTTATTGGTTATAAAAGATTCGCTTATTTCGCCGCTCGTTTAACCTCACCCCCCAACCCCTCTCCCACGGAGAGGGGAGCCTGACTCTGAAAATTAGAATCTTTATTCGATTGGCTAACAGTCAGCAAAAAATGTAATATCTATAATTCGATAATTATCAGATATCTCTACTTTAATTTAAAACCGGCTTCCTTCACATCCCGGCTATTGCCACCAATGAACACTTTAAAATCTCCCGGTTCAGCCACATACTTCAGATCATAATTATAAAACTTCAAATCGTTGATAGAAATGGTAAAGCTTAATTTTTTTGATTCGCCTGCCTTCAATTCAATTTTTTGAAAACCCTTTAATTCCTTTACAGGCCGGGTGCTGCTGCCTACCAAATCACGAATGTATAATTGCACTACTTCTTTGCCAGTTACTGCTCCGGTATTTGTTACCGTTACGGAAGCGGTAAAGGTTTCGGTTGATTTGATACTGGTGCGATTCAATTCAATGGGGCTGTAAGTGAAACTGGTATAACTCAATCCATAACCAAATGGGTATAGTGGATCATTGCTCACATCTAAATAATTCGATTTGAATTTTTGAAACCATTGTCCGTCAGGTAGTGGACGACCAGTATTTTTATGGTTGTAAAAAAGGGGGATTTGTCCAATGTTTTGCGGAAAAGTAGTACTCAGTTTACCGGATGGATTCACATCCCCAAACAACACATCTGCAATGGCAGATCCTGCTTCGGAGCCGCCAAACCAGACATTCAATATCGCCGGTACATTTGCATCTTCCCATTTCAAAGCAAGTGGTCTGCCGGTAAATAATACGAGTACAACGGGTTTGCCGGTTTTAAGCAATGCCATCAACAAATCTTTTTGCGCCTGCGGAATTTCGATATTGGTACGGCTGCTACTTTCGCCACTCAATTCAGCAGATTCGCCTAGGGCTGCTACCACTACATCACTTTGGTTGGCGATGGCTACAGCTTCGTCAATGATTTGTTGGGCAGGCCTGCGATCCCGGTTCAACGATTTCCCAAACATAGTGCCTCTCTCTTCTATCAAACTATCGGCATCCAGATTAGATCCTTTGGCGTATAAAATTTTTGCATTATTGCCAACTGCGGTCTGCAAACCTGATAACAAAGAAATGGCTTTCGAAAAATTGGCTGCCACACTCCACGTACCCGGCATGTTTTCTTTTGCATCTGCCAATGGACCAATCAATGCAATGGTGCCTGTTTTTTTTATGGGCAACACTGCCGCCCCTGCCCCACCGAAGGG
>JBBQKO010000371.1:0-3671 GCA_038327005.1 Chitinophagales bacterium
GCCAGAAATATACAATCGTGCGCTTGCAATTTGAAAGAGATGAAGACTTTTATCAGCAAGATCCTATGCATTTGTTTTCTAAACAAAGGCATAGGATCTTGCTGATAAAAGTCTTCATCTCTTTCAAATTGCTTACTGCCATCACCAATCCATTTTGCCTGCCAGCCTGCCTGTCCGGTAGGGAGGTCGCTTGCCTGCATTACCGCAGTTTCAAAACTGGCAATCGTACTCCACCCAGAAGCAATGCCATTTTTATCATATACTTTTACCCGCCAATAATATTTTGTGAAGGCTTTTAATGGCTGGCCATTGTATTCAATATGAATATTTTCTGATGAAATAATTTTACTTGTTTGCCAGCAATTTCCTTTTAACAACTTGCTGTCTTTTTCATTATCACTTACTAAGAGTTCATACGCTGTTTGAAACTGGTTTTGTTCTGTGCTGATAAAATTCCAGCTAAGGCGTGGCTTTGCCATATCAATACCCAACGGGTTTTCAAGATATTCGCAGGTAAGGCGGCTGGGTTGTAATGCAGGTACAGCGAAGCAATTATTTATAAGCAAGAAAATAAAACATAGCCCAAAAAAAAACTGTTTTTTCATCAGTAGATTTATTAACAACAAATCTGTTGTGTTCAGTAATGCAATATGCCCTTTACCAGTGTCTAAATCTAATGGTTTTGCAGCCCTACCCAAACTACTGCCATAGACAAAAAAATACCACCGTTCTCCTGGTTAAAATGCTTTTTAGTTTAATCCATAAGGCATTCTTTTATTGTTAAAACTGTGTTTTTTTGATATTGTACACAGCCCGATAGTTTAAGAACGCCCTAAAATAAAACACGAATGACGGTTTACAGTTTTGGAAGCACCCATGGTGCTCTATAGGCAGGCGTTATTAATGCATTTGCAGCGGCATTGCCGCCGAAATTCCCGGTTGATTCGTTCCATATCAATTGCGACTGGGTTCGCAAAGCAATATTACCCATGTGTGCATACAGCGCTACCAGCCTTCCATTTTCAATAGTGCAGGCAGGGTCTTTTCTTGATTTAATACAGGCTAAAAAATCTTTCATGTGATCTTCATGGGAATCAATGCCAGTTCTTTTCTCTACTAAAGCTGTCTTAAATTTTTTACTCTCGTTATCATACCCAGGAATAAGTTCCCAGGTATCCCTGTCTATAACTAAAGTAGCATCGTTGCCTACAAAAGCCAGCCCATACGCTCTGCCATAAGGCCCTTGCTGAACGCCGGCCGTATGTTGCCAGTTGATGGTAAAATCTTTCAACTGGTAGGTTACATCCATCGTGTCGAAAGTTTCATGGGCATGTGTGGGAAAAGAATAATTGCCACCTGCAGCCGATACAGCAAGCGGCAATGTGCTGATATCTTTTGCCCACAAGGCCATGTCGATTAAATGCACACCCCAATCTGTCATCAATCCCCCACCATAGTCCCAAAACATACGCCAGGAGCCATGAAACCTGGCAGCATTAAAACTTCGCATTGGCGCCGGGCCCAGCCACTGGTCAAAATCCACAGCTGCAGGTACCGCTGTATCAGGTATTTTTTGCTTACCAATGCCGTAATTAAAATTGCCCCAGGTATTTACCTTTCTTAACTGGCCAATTTTCCCCTCCTTTATAAAATCAATGGCCGATTTAAAATGGTTGCCGCTGCGTTGCTGTTGCCCTACCTGCACCACCCGTTTGTATTTTCTGGCAGCTTTTACCATTACGTCACATTCTGCAATACTATTTGCCAATGGCTTTTCTACATAAATATCTTTACCCATTTCACAGGCGTATACAAATGGCAAACAATGCCAATGATCGGGTGTGCCAATAATCACGGCGTCAATATCGTTGTTCTCCAAAAGCTTTCTGAAGTCTTTGTACTTTGTGGGGGCTGTCCCTTGCATTTTTTCAACGTCCAAACTGCGCTGTGCCAGTATACTTTCGTCCACATCACAGAGTCCGATACATTCAACACCCGGCTGTTTTAGTGCATTCTCCAGGTTTCCAAACCCCATATTTTTTGCTCCTATCAGCCCGATTTTAATTTTCCCGTTGGCAGATAGGGGCTTCTGCCGGCTCGCTGAAAAAAGTGGCAAAGGTGCAAGCGCTGCCACTCCTGCCGCAGCCAATAGTTTAGCATTGTCGTTTAAAAATTTTCGTCTGGTGATGGGCATATATTTTAGTTTAGTTATAATTAACCTTTTAAACTAACAAATTTACATTGTATATAACCCAACAATCTCCGGAGGTGAACTGAAAAAATCTAATACTTTTTAAAGCTGCAAGGCAATACAATCGAAAAAGCACAACTTATTTCTCTTTAAATCAAAGAGATAACGAAGCCATATACTGTGATGACAACGCTAACATACAGCATCGTATAGAATAAACCTTACTGCTCCATGCTGCATCAAAATAGTTTGAAATCATTTGAGATTTGCTATTTTCATTATGAAAATACAACTTAAACTACCATGAAGAGATGCCTTGCAATTTTTCTGTGTCTATTTTTTTCAGTTAAATGCACTTTTTCTCAATTATCCTTATATTGGTTTACAAACTACACCAGCGCTACTGTTGCGGCTGCAAAAGAAAATAAACCCGTGCTGTTATTTTTTCATGGCTCCGACTGGTGCCCACCCTGTATAAAAATGCAGCGGGAAGTGTTTGCTGACAGCAGCTTTATTTCATTTGCAAAAAGCAAATTGATATTTCTCGATATCGACTTTCGCCGGAAACCACGCCTTAGTGCCGCACAATTAAAACACAACCAAGCCGTAAAAAAGCAATTTGGACTGCCGGATGATTTTACACAAGGCTATCCGCAAATAATAATTATTGATGCGACAGAAAATTTATTGTACCAGCAAAAGGGGTATGAAGGAGAAGGTGCAGGCAAGCTGTCTGGCATTATCAATACTTTAATTAAAAACCTACGCTGAATGCATTGTAATTTTTTCCACTATATAATTAAAAGAATAGGCTGCTGCTGCTTTTCGTTTTTTTTAGTGCTGTCGTTATAAACATACAGCTGCTGGTATTATACCCCAACCCCGAGTATGCCAAAGCGTCCACTAAATAAAAAGTACGCATCAATAAAAAGAAGGCGCAGTGTATCAGCAAAGGGTGGCAAACTTTAGTAATTGTTGTTTTAATAAAGAATAGATCCGAAAGTGAAACGGCTGGAAGGAAAATTAGCACGGTGGGCATTTGCCCCACAAGCAAAGGCATGAGGCAAGGGTGGAAGGACATTAGTTGAATTTACTATTCTAAGTAGAAAAAACCTTACTGTTGTATGCTGTAAAAAAGTATCCGGTAACACTTTCCCTTTCATTATTTTCGCCTTTACATAATTTCTATTTTCTATTAATAATGGGCTTGCTTTAAATGATTGCCACTTTTTTACACAACAATGAGTAAACTGCTATTGTAAAATGAAAGCGTTGCAATTTGATACAATTTTTTTCACATAAATAAACATGCTAAACCTGTTCACATCAAATAAAATAAACGGGAACACCTTGTTCTGTTTTAACACCAAAATTTATCTATATCAACTTCCTTTAGAGTAGACATGTTTTTTAAATGCACGGATGAAAGTTACTTTGTTGACGAATCGCACTTATAAATTTCACCTGCCTCCTGCACTTA
>JBBQKO010000372.1:0-3626 GCA_038327005.1 Chitinophagales bacterium
AATATCACCCTTCCGAATTCTGTAAAGGCATCCATTGAATCAAAAATAAACGCAGAGCAGGATGCTAAAAAAATGGAGTTTGTTTTGCTAAAAGAAAAGCAGGAAGCAGAACGGAAAAGAGTGGAAGCACAGGGTATAGCAGATTATCAGAAAATAATTAACACAGGGCTTACAGATCAACAATTGCAATATGAACAAATTAAGGCAATGAAAGAATTGGCGTTAAGTGCCAATGCAAAAGTAATTGTTATGGGTAAAGGCAACACACCACTCATTATTAATGGGAAAGACTAATAAGATCTTTTAACTGCATCGCAATACTATTAAGCCGGGGTTGTATCAACTCCGGCTTTTTATTGACGCAAATAATTATTTAGCAGTGAGATAATTTTTAAAAATTGATTTTCTTTTTAGCAGCAAGGCAATCATGCATTCGGCTATCAACAGGTTTAGTGTCCAACCCAGCCATGCAATAATTCTGTAACGGTCCATCGGGCCAAGACTGCTAAATTCAGCAAATATTACTTTCCATACCCGCAAAGAAATGGCTGATAATGTAAGCGCATAACTTCTGATCATAAAAGCCCTGTGATTGTTAAAATCTTTTTTCAACGCTTTATACAAAGCCATGGCTGTAAAATAAATCCACCATACCGACAGTAGAATAAAACCAATTCGGGATGACACTCCGCCGTTGGCATAAAAACTCATGATTAACCCGGCAGGCCCGGTAATGAAAAGAACATTGATTACATACAAATACCCAAGCTTTCTGTGAAGCATTGGCCGGGCTGTTAAAAGCTTTTTTGAAAACTGCGTAAACCCGGTTAGCAATGCAAACAGGCTTGTAAAAACATGCGTATAAAAAGCCGCTCTCCAGAAATCGATGTGCAGGTAGGCTTGTTTCAATTGTAAAAAGCCAGTGTCTGGTTTCAGCGGAAGGTACATTACAATGATCTTCCCCATCAGCCAGCTATAATAAGCCAAAATGGTGAGTAAAATGATGCCGGTTATGTTTTTGTAGGTTGGCTGCAAAATGGTACTTTCAGTAAAACAAATGTATATGAAACTGGCTAATGTTATTGCATCGATGTTGAGTTGCTTTTTACTTTCGTGTAATAGTCAGCAGCAGGCAAACAATTCCATGGTTGCAAACGGCGAAGCTACAACTGCGGAGGAAGTTAATTTACTGGGTTCGTTTGTTGGTAATTTTGGCGACAATAAAATTACCCTCTTAATTACAAAAGCTACCAGCGATAGTGTGGCCGGCAGGTCGATTGTTGGTGGCTATGACCGGCCGTTTTCAGGAACGGTCAATCGTTCAAAAAGTGTTTGTACTATTTCAGCAAAAGAGCCAGGTGATGAGCAGCATGATGGTATTTTTAATTTTAGCGTTGACCCAAAAATACCAACTGAAATAAAAGGCAATTGGGCACCCTATAAACCAACTGCTTCTATTAATGCAAAAGAATTTACATTAAAGCGCCAGGCATTTACCTATTTAAAAGAGGTAGGTGATTTTCCACAAGCTTCTACCAGGTTACTGATAGAAGACGATGTAAACAACCTGGCGAAAGAAGAATTGCAATACATGCGCAATGAAATATTTGCCAGACATGGTTATTGTTTTAAAACGAAAATATTGAGGGAAAGTTTTGAAAACAAAGACTGGTACATTCCCAACACCGTTGATGTTAAAAAGGACCTGACAGATTTTGAAATAAAAAACATCACGCTGATAAAAAAGTATGAAAAATATGCAGTGGAATTTGGCGATGATTTTGGGAGATAAAAAACAGTATGATTATGCACCTGATAATAATAAAGACGTTCGATAATTATTTTTTAGCAAACATTACCCTAACAAAACTGCATGCTGCGGGCGTTGAATGTTACCTGCAGGATGAATTTACGGTAACCATCGACCCGATATTGACCAATGCCATCGGTGGTATTAAACTGGTTGTAAAAAAAGACGATGAAGTAATCGCTAAGTTATTGTTGGAAACTTACGAAAGTGAATATATAAAAGCCGCCACCTGCCCCAAATGCAGTAGTCATGACTTTTCGTACATCACAAAGCCCGGTGCAACCAATTACTTAACGGTACTTTTTACCTGGATATTTTCCAGCTATGCAGTGGCACCGGATTATGTTTATCAGTGTGGCAAATGTGGTTACGAAAGTGAACGGCTACCGGAAACGATTGTGGATGAACCTCTATAACCATGGTTGTATTGCAATAAAGAACGCTCTACTACTGTTGTTGCACCATCTGCATATATCTCCTGTAGGAATTGTCATCTCCGGCGCCTTCAGTTAAATTACTGGAAACAGCTTGTTCGGTTAAAATGGCATTCACATCTTTTGTTGCCTGTCCTTCTTCAGTAGAAACGGACACGCCCACTTCCAATATTTGTTTGGCAGTGCCTTTATAGGATCCTTTTACCGGAGAGCAATCACTAAAGCTTCTGCCGATGGCCAGGCGCACATGACCGTCAGTAACAATACAGTTATTCGTAGGATCAAGGCCGAGCCAACCATAAAAAGGAATATAGGCTTCTACCCAGGCATGCGTTGCGCCTTCACCACGAAGGTTGTGATCAATAGGACAAACATAGCCGCTTACATAACGGGCGGGAATATTCACCAGGCGTAACATCACCAACAGCATATGGGCAAAATCCTGACAGACTCCCGCTCTTAATGTCCATACTTCATCCAGGGTGGTTTCTACACTGGTAATGCCTTTGATGTATTGAAAGTTTTGATAAACGTAGGTGTTCAATTGCTGCACCGCCACAAAAACCGAAACCGATTTATAAAATCCTGCATCTGCAATTTGTTTTACTTCCGGCAATGCATTAAAACTTTCCTGCTTTAAAAAATCTATAAACGGTGCGATGAATTTTATTTGAAGTAAATGGTCCCATTGCAATTCAATTGCAATTTCATCGGAAGGAAATTGAATGGGCTTTGTAATTACAGCAATATTTGAATCAATCCGTAATTCCTTATGAGGTGCAATGTGCATAAAAGAACCTACTTCATTGCCATAATAATCTTTAAACTGCTCTACAAATGGCTCGCCTGTAATGGTAATTTGCTGGCTCTGCACCTCCTGGTTTTCATCCTTAATCGGATACAACATAATCTGGTTTGCACTATCACGCACTAATTCAGGATAGGTATATTTAGTAACATGATGTATAAAAAATCTAGGCATAATGTAAGTGCTTTATTACTTTACGTGATTGATAAATGTTACTGATTGATTGAAAATAGAAAGCTGTATAGCCGAAGCGATATCAAAAAAAAGGGTTACAAAAAATTTAAGCATACGCAAAGTATTTTTGACTTAGTTTTTTCCCAATTTCAAAAAGACTGTCTTTGGTCTGGTTTAAAAAAGGCTGCAGGCCCTCTTCTACGATTGACTCGCAGGTGGAGAATTTTACTTTGCTTTTTGCCTTGCCAATAATGAAATCAATCTGATTAAAATCTGTCTGATTGCCTTCGTGTTTTAGCCGGGTAAAATACCGGTGCAACTGGTTGATGGAATAAATAACCGACCGGGGAAATTGTTCATTTAATACAATTTGTTCCACCACGTTTGGCGCTTCAAATCC
>JBBQKO010000373.1:0-3622 GCA_038327005.1 Chitinophagales bacterium
TACGATGTCACGTATGTGCTGCTCAGTAAGCAGGCTGCGAAATTCAGCATTTACAGCATCCAGTTCGCTGGCCTGTGGCAGCAGCACATGATCTTTCACCAGCACAAAAGGCCGCAAAGCGTGCTCCTCCCAATTGAGCATGTTGTGATGAAAATAAAGACAAGCCCCATGATCGATTAGCCACAGTTCTTTATGCCAGGTGAGCATATTGGTATTGCGTACCGTGCGATCCATATTGGTAAGCAGGCAATCAAGCCAAACAATTTGCGAAGCCAGTTTTGAATCGATGGTATTTACCGTTGGGTCAAAAGTAATAGACCCAGACAGGTAATGTAGTCCAAGATTGAGCCCCACACTCGCCTTTAGCAGATCCTGAATTTCTTCATCCGGTTCGGTTCGACCAAAGGCGCTATCTACATTGGCAAACACGATTTCGGGTACCCGCAAACCAAGTGCACGGGCAATTTCACCGCCAATCAATTCTGCAATCAATGCCTTTACGCCCTGTCCGGCTCCACGAAATTTTAGTACATACATAAACCCATCATCTGCTTCCACAATAGCAGGCAGCGAACCACCTTCCCGCAGTGGAGTGATATACCGCACCATTTGCACTGTCCGAATCATTTCAAATAATTTTATGGCTCAAATATAACACCATCAGGAGGAATACCCATTTAGAAACTGAGTTGAGTGGATTCTTTCCGAAAATTGATATAACATCTCAGATGCTGCTCTATGGTAGCGTACTTCTTTGTAACAGCATAACACGTTCCCCCAGATCAACCATCAATTATTCCGCACCTATCTTTCTCCAACATAACTTACTTTCCATGCTACCACTGCCTTTACAGAAAAGAAAATAAATTCAGTGATTAAGACCCATTCATTCCCTAACTTAGTACTTCACCTATAAGTTCATCATTTATGAATCAAAACGAAACGCTGGCCATTGTTAAGGAAGATCCCTGGATGGCTTCTTATGAACCTGATGTGAACGAACGATATAGCCGTTACCAAAAAGCAATGCACGAAATTGAAGCTGCAGCCGGCAGCCTGCTCAAATTTGCACAAGGCCATCTTTATTATGGTATCAATTTCGATCCTATAAGAAATGGGTGGTTTTACCGGGAATGGGCACCCGCAGCGCAACAGTTATACCTGACCGGCGACTTCAACGGCTGGGACAGAACTTCGCACCAGCTCGAAAAAAATAAACAGGGCGACTGGGAAATATTTTTGCCGTACAACGAATACAAAGACACGTTTATTCATGGCAGTAAAGTAAAAGTCACCATCCATTCAGTGAAAGGAACAACCGACCGGATTCCTGCCTGGATTAAAAGAGTCATTCAAGACCCTGCCACCCATGATTTTTCAGGACAGCTTTGGTTTCCTGCAACTGATTTTGAATGGAGTGACCACCATTTTAATTTGTCACAAAATATTCAGCAACCGATTATTTACGAATGCCATGTAGGAATGGCACAGGAAGAAGAAAAGGTAGGCAGCTACCTGGAATTTGCTGATAAAATTTTACCCCGTATAAAAGAAGGCGGATACAATGCCATTCAATTGATGGCCGTTATGGAGCATCCCTACTATGGCTCATTTGGATACCATGTTTCCAATTTCTTTTGCCCTTCCAGCAGGTTTGGTACGCCGGAAGATTTAAAGTACCTCGTAAACAAAGCGCATCAACTAAACATTACGGTGATCATGGATATCGTTCATTCGCATGCCGTAAAAAATATGGCAGAGGGCTTGAATGAATTTGACGGCAGTGATCACCAGTATTTTCATCCGGGCAGCAGAGGTTATCACGAAGGATGGGATTCTAAATTATTTGATTACGGAAAATGGGAAGTAAAAAAATTCTTGTTGTCCAATGTTAGGTACTGGCTGGAAGAATTTCATTTTGATGGCTATCGTTTTGATGGGGTTACGTCTATGCTTTATTTCCATCATGGCTCCACAACTTTCGATAGCTATGAAAAATATTTTAAAGAAGGCGTTGATTGGGATGCGGTTACATATTTGCAATTGGCCAATGAAGTGATTCACCAATTTAAGCAAAACACTATTTCAATTGCAGAAGATGTAAGTGGCATGCCGGGCTTATGCAGGAGGCCCGATGAGGGCGGTTTTGGATTTGATTTCCGGCTGGGTATGGGCATACCCGATTATTGGATTAAAATACTGAAAGAGACGACAGATGAAGACTGGAATATTTATGAAATATGGAGTATGCTCAATAATCGGCGGCAGAAGGAAAAAACCATTGCCTATGCAGAATCGCACGACCAGGCATTGGTTGGTGATAAAACGATTGCCTTTTGGCTAATGGACCAGGAGATGTACTACCACATGCGCAAAGACGATAACAACCTGGTGATTGACCGGGGCATTGCATTGCATAAATTACTTCGGCTAATCACCATTAGTTTGGGTGGAGAAGGTTACCTGAATTTCATTGGCAATGAATTTGGCCATCCGGAATGGGTTGATTTTCCGAGAGAAGGCAATGGCTGGAGCCACCAATATGCCAGAAGACAATGGTCGCTGGCAGACAACAAAGAACTGAAGTACCAGTATCTATCCGCATGGGATAAAACAATGATCCAGTTGATAGTTGACAACCATATTCTGTCCGCTGCAGATGCAACGCAATTACAAATGGATGACGACAATAAGGTGATCGTTTTTGAAAAGAACAACCTTGTTTTTATATTCAATTTCAGTCCAGACAATTCCATTTTCGGTTATCAATTTAAAGCCCCGGAAGCTGGCATTTATCACATCATTTTAAATTCGGACAACAGTGAGTTTGGTGGTTTCGGCAGAGTGGACAATGCCATCGGTTATCCAACTGACAGCGATCAAATACTCAGCCTTTATCTTACCAACAGAACTGCGCTGGTACTAAGCAAAAAATAGCTGGATAAAATTATAAAAAAACTCATGCAATCAACAGCATGAGTTTTTTTATTGAGTTAAAAATTGTAGAACGCATTTATTTTTTGCCTTGAAACATATAATCCACCACAATGCCATTCACCAGCATCTTTGCTCCATCATAAGTTATTTTACCACCGGCCGGTACGCAAACAATTACTGCAGACTGTAGTGGTGGTAGTTTAATAACAGTTGTACCTGATACATTTTTTGCTACAAATCTCCCTGTCACCGTATTATACAAATCATTTTTTTTACCCGCTGGTGTCTTGATTGATACATTCTTACTGGAGGTGTAAGGATTGTAATACAGGTAAGTAGCAAAGGCTTTATCATGATAAAAGTCTGTAGCCAATAAATTCAATTGCAGTATAGCATTTACATTGGTAGTGCGAATGATGCTTCCGAAAATACCCACATGACCGCTACCATACACACTAAACTGAGATTCTTCCGGATTTTTACCTGGCACCCAAAGCGGGCCATCACCCTGCGCTACCGGGCCTTTCAAATTTTCGTGGGCTTTATAGCTTGATTTACGGATGATGCCTTCATACCCAATCACCTCCTTGGTAACTTCAGCCGATTGCGGAATCGTTTCGTGATCATCCGGCATATATTGCGGATAAAAAAAACGGGCCGCATTGGCTGCAACTCACCCGCTGCA
>JBBQKO010000374.1:0-3616 GCA_038327005.1 Chitinophagales bacterium
CAGCGCCCAATAAGCCTGCAAAAATCCAAACGATAGGATAGCTTTGCCAAATCATTTCAAAAGATATTTTGGCATCTTCTGCAAAGTTTAACGCACTGGCATTTAAGCGGGTACTTACGTAAGCGAAATGTCCAAAATCGGCTCCAAAGAAAAACAACAGCAGCAAGGTGATTACTGCCAGGTAAATGGCCCAGCCTTTTTTACAGCGCTCTGAATAAAAAGGAGAAAATTTAGGAAACAAAGAAACACAGGCAATGGGCAATAGCACAATGGCTATCCACCGGAGATCATACTGCAGCCCCAGCCAAAAGGATGAAAATAACGAAGACACTTCGATGTTGGCTGGCTTAAAAAAAAGTAATGTTGCTATCCGGAAAGCACTGAATATACATAGGTAGATGATAAATAATTTGATAACCCACTGTATAGTTTTGGGGAATTTCCACCGGATGAGCATAGTTGAATAGGTTTTCCTTTAGCATTGAAAGGCTACAAATTTACCAATGTTAGTTGGATTTGTACTGGTTATTTTGCACCTGCAATACCAGCCATTACTAATATGCACCTTCGATAGAGTCAAAAGCGATCATTGCAAATTCAACGAATGTAGAGCCGGAAAAATAAATGATAATTTTACCCGTAATTTTACCACATCAGTAATAATTAGTTAGAACCAATTATCAAGCGAAACCAATGTTGACCACATTACAAAACTGGGACCGATGGTTGTTTACAAAAATCAATCACGACTGGACAAATTCTTTTTTGGATTATATATTTCCATTGTGGCGAGAAGCCATTACCTGGGTGCCTTTGTATATTTTTTTATTGGTATTTGTATTTATAAATTTTGGCAAAAAAGCCTGGCCATGGGTAGCCGGTTTACTGGTAACTGTTTTATTGACAGATCAAATCAGCAGTCATATTATAAAGCCATACGTAGACCGGATGCGGCCCTGCCACGATATCTACCTGGCAGATAACATCCGTTTATTACTGAGGTATTGCTCGGATAGCCGGAGCTTTACCTCCTCGCATGCAACCAATCATTTTGGGGTTACATTTTTTATTTACTTTACCATGAAACCCTATTTTAAAAAATGGGGCTACCTGTTTTTTGCATGGGCTGCCACCATCAGTTACGGTCAGGTGTATATTGGTGTGCATTACCCGCTGGATGTAATATGTGGCGCATTACTCGGAAGTTCAATTGGTTACTTCATTGCGGCATTCTTTAATAAAAAAATCGCTATTTCATTATTTGATCAACCGTCCAATACCATCGCAAGTGTATGAAAAAAGAAGTATTCCTCCAGATACTGGCCGTGTGTTTTTTTTCTTACCTTTTAGGGATTTTTTGTGTTCCGCTAATGGATATTGATGCAACCCAATATGCCTCCATGAGCAGGGAAATGTTAAGAAATGGATATTACCTTCAACTATACGATTTGGGCAGAGATTACCTGGATAAACCTCCTATGCTTTTCTGGCTCAGCAGTGCCGCCATGAAAATATTTGGGGTACACGACTGGGCTTATCGCCTACCCTCTTTTTTATTTTCCATATTGGCCGTTTACAGTACTTACCGGCTGGCGTTATTATTTTATAAAAAAGAGATTGCCTACCTGAGTGCAGTGGTACTGGCATCTTGCCAGGCTATGTTTTTAATGAATCACGATGTAAGAACAGATACCATGTTATTGGGCTGGGTAACCTGCAGCATCTGGCAACTAGCTGAATGGTATGAATACAAAAAATGGAAAAACTTACTGATAGCAGGCATTGCCATTGCAGGTGGTATGATGACAAAAGGCCCGCTGGCACTGATGATTCCGGTATTTGCATTTGCCCCTCATTTCCTCCTCAAAAGAAAATGGCAGGAATTTACCCGATGGCAATATATCCCGTTGCTATTGGTAATTGCTGTATTGTTAATCCCAATGAGTATTGGATTGTACCAGCAGTATGATTTACAACCCGGCAAAACAGTATTAGGAAAACCAATCAGTTCCGGCTTACGCTTTTTCTACTGGACACAAAGCTTTGGCCGCATCACCGGAGAAAATACATTGAAGGAGAATGGTTCGTTTTTCTTTTTAATACAAAATATGTTGTGGAGCTTTTTGCCATGGATTCTGTTCTTTTTATTAGGGCTGACAGTTGCCATTAAAAACATCGTTCAACAACGTTTTCTGTTAACCGAAAAAGAAGAAGCAATTACGCTTTCAGGTTTTGTAGTTACCTATTGTGCGCTGGGTAGCAGCAAGGTACAACTACCTCATTACATCAATGTGGTGCTGCCGTTTGCAGCTATCATTACCGCCCATTATTTGTACCGTTTACTGTTTACAACCAAATGGAGTGGATGGAGAAAACCGTTGTTTGTAACGCATACAATCATTTTTACTTTACTGTGGATTGCTTTGCTTTTACTCATGACAATTCCATTTAAGAGTATTCCTTTGTACGCCGGAATTATTGCTGCTTGTTGCTTTGCTGTTTTTATATTATTGGTTTTTGCTAAAAGTCTTTTCCTGCCTAAGCTGTTGGCCATTTGCTTTTTTACTTCTATTGGTTTAAATGTATTTTTAAACACGGCTATTTATCCTTCTCTGCTTCAATACCAAACGGGTAATATAGCAGCAAAATTTATCAACGATCAAAAACTGCCAAAAGACAAAGTATTGATTTACGGGGATGTGGTGGACGCAAGGAATTCGCTTTATTTTTACGGGGATTGCTTCTTTAAAAAAATCAGCAGCCCAGATCAGCTATTGCCCGGCAGCTACCTGCTAACCACCAAAAAAGATTATGAAGAGATGCCTAAAACACGTCCTTTAAAAATCATCTTTACCGGCAACGGTTTTCATGTAACCAAACTTAATTTTAAATTTATGAATCCAGCGACAAGGGCAGGAGAATTAATACCTTTCTATATTGTGCAGGTGAACTAGGTGTAAGTGGTGAGTGATGAGTGATGAGTAATGAGTGGTAAGTGATGAGTAATGAGTGATGACAATCCTACTTTCAACGCCGTTTACTTATAGAGTCTGACTATTTCCAAAATCAATCATAAAACAGGAAAAAAATTTAAAGCTATTTTATACATTCATAATTTTTAATTTGAAGATAAAGAGACAAAAAGTTTAGTTCTTTGCATGCCAAATTCAATTACATCATACACCTTAAAAAAATGGGTTTTAGATTTAATATGAATCATCAAATAAATCAATAAAAAAAACGCACACGCTTTCTACGCCAGCTTTTCCGGTATCATCCTTCCACCCTCATTGGCTCCCCTTGCGCCAGCTTCATGATATTCTGCATCCTGGTTTACATTCCACAAATCGTAAAGTTCTTCGCCGGCAATAATATTTTTTGCTGCCAGCATTGCGGTCATCATACTATAATCCAGGTAATTGTATTTGTGCATACCATTGCGTCCCATCAGGTAGAGGCCTTTGTAATTCTCCAGCCCGGTTTTAATGGTTTCAATATTAGCAGCATAAAAGTGATCATATACGGGATACGCTTTCTTTTGACGCACCACATAACCATCCGTAATATCCACTGCATTGGCAAGCCCAATCTGTTCAATTTCTTTTTTTCCCAGTTC
>JBBQKO010000375.1:0-3615 GCA_038327005.1 Chitinophagales bacterium
GTCAAAATCAGCAACCGGACTATAAACTGAACACACATTATAACTCTCAGTCGCCCATAAACTCCAGTTACCTTCTTCATTTTTCACACGAACATATAAGTTATGTTTACCGCTGCTGAATGGATTATTAATGGCAAATGAACCAATGACATTTGCACCTGGAGTAATGGTGATCGATTCTCCAAGCCCTATGCCGGGATCTTTATCAATAAAATATTCAGCACTCACAATATTTTCGGATAACTTTTGTGTCTGCACAAAAAATAATCTCGTTTGAGTTGTCGACCAAACCTTAAATTCGCTCATCGTGCGCATACAAAACATATGTATCCCGCTATGTAAACTTTGAGGGATCATTACATTAAATGACAGGGTATTGCCTGTAGCAACCGGAAGTTGTGTTCCCGATCCGGGTCCCGGATCCGTATCAAAGAAATATTCTGCCTGAAGAATGGAGTTTATTGTTGGGAAATTTTTTGCCTGGTAAAACAATCTCACCTCCGGACCTGACCATATACCATGAATTCCCTTCGCACGCAAAAACAAGCTGTGAATTCCTTCAGTGTATGTTCCTGAAATTTGAAAACTTCCCGAGTAATCATCAGAAGATGTAACAGGAACAGCAGTACCTTGTCCGGGCCCGGGATCAGCATCTACAAAATATTCTGCAGAAACTAAAGTTTGGGCGTAAACTCCGGCTACCCATAGGATCGCCACTAAAAAAAGAAAGAGCTTTTTCATCTGAATAGAATTATTTTTTTTAGCGGGGCGAAGTTGCCTCAAAGTTCACATTAAGAGTTCCGTTGAGCGGAACAGCAGTATTGCGGACATTTAGTGTCCGGATCACAGGTACACCATGTGGTTCACCGCTTTGATGAAATTCAAAATTGCCCCCGTAAACACCGATATCAGTGCCATCCGTAGCTGCATTGTGCAAAGGCGAGGTGGTTTTTATATGAAGATCATTACTCCAGTCCCATGTAGTTGGAACCGCGGGATATTTTACAAACTGCGGATCTTTATCGAGAATATTTCCGCTCCCGGTACTACCCACTGCCGGGATTATAGCATTGCAGAGAAATGTAGCATTATTATAGAAAATACAATTGCTGTATCCATCGGGATTCCCGTTCGTGATTGAAAAATCATAGTTCTGAAAAATATTATTGGTAATAATTGCTTGCTTCACATCAGTAAAAAGAACCTGACCGGAAGTTGCTGCGATAAATGTATTGTGGTCTATTACAACTTGCGAATTAATGCCACTGATATTTGGTGCGGCTTGATAATCTTTACCTATAAAAAGATTGTTCCTGACTATCATGCTTGTTGATGAACTTTCTTCAAAACGCAATACACCATCCATCACATTACCTTCCATTAAACAGTTCGTAACAAGTCCACTGAGATAAAACTGCTGTGATATTTTACAATTGCGGATAGTAACATTATCGTATTCCCCACCAGTCATAGAAAGATACTCCATAGAGAATCCTTCGATCAGACTTCCTGAGGAAGATACAGATTTAAGAATTATACCGCTCACAGTAGTAGGTAAATGGGAAAAGTTGGCCGGGTGATGTCCGCTACCATAAATATGCAGTGGTTTATTAACTGTAAATTCGGCGTACTTAAGCACGGAACCCTGAACTATTATGGTATCGTTGTCAGAAGCCGCAGCTATGGCTGCATTTACAGTAGAATACTGGCCGGGCGTAGATGCAAGATTACTAACTGTAATTTGCTTGCTGTTTGCCTGCATTGCAATCGAAATGATAATAAATGTGAAAATGTTTTTCATGGTGAGTTTTTTTAATTTAAGAGTTGGGTTAATTTTAACGAGATGGATTTTTGAAATAAGATTAAGCTTAAGCATTGTTGAGAAATACAAACTTCTGTCAGAAGTAGATGTGGCTATTGCCTTAAATATTTACTACATTCTGGCAGGGTTTTTCATAATGGGTTACCTGTTTTGTTATCAACTCAGTGAATTCAAGAAGGCAAAGCAGTAGCTGTTCAGTCTGGAATTAATATCCAGATGAGAATCACAAATGTTGAAATTAGTTGAGGTTAAAAATAGCAGCAGATCGTTGAACGTCGGGTGCTAGCCAGGTTTATGCATTAAATTATTTGGCAATGCATAAGAAATAAGTCGTGCACCAACAAACAAGGAATTGTGTGTTGGAAAAGAAACAAAAGGTTTACTTTTTATGAACTTTCTTCCCATAAATCGCACTGTTCCATACCGCTTCTTCCTTTCCCTTTGCAATTCCATAGATTATTTCTCCTCCTTCAGATAACTTTAAATTATACTCAGCCAAAAGAAGGATATTATGAGGATCATCTTTTTTAACCCCGGTTAAAATAAAATTATTCCTTGTTTTACCTGGTGTCAATTTCAAATATTCCTTACCAGTAGCTGTGTCAGGGACTGATGGCGGAGCAATTGCTTTCCACACAAAATAACTGTTATTCTGGTTTAAGTGAAGGGTAAATGACCAAAACTGGCCTCCTGTGTCAAACCATTCGCCTTTATAGGTTCCATAATAACTTTGCGCTTTCGAAAAAGAAACGCAGGTAATAAAAAGTGCTATTAAGATGTACTTCAAGTTGTTTTGAAAATTTTTCTTTGTTTTCATGTTTTGTCCTCCATTTTATTTTGTGATTTTTGTTTGAAATTTATGTTATAATACGACTGGATATTTGTTGATTGAATGCGCGCGAACAGACGTTTTGTTGAAGACTTCTATTTTTAAAACAGCCAGAGTTAAAATCCCAGGATGTTCATTTAACGCACAGACTGAACTGATGTATTATAGTATTGGTTCGTGTTTCCAGGTCCAGTATATTGATAATAACACCTTAGTTAGCTTTCATTTTTATCGCTTTGTAATTGTATTCTTAGGATTATTATCATCGGTTAAGTCCAACGTAAAGTCATACAACCCGGCCTTAACTTTAATATTATCACCACCATTAACAAATTCCCCTTTTTCGTTATTTCCTAAGTTAAAACTCCAGTCATTATTAAAGCGGAATTTAATTTCGCCATCGGTTAACTGTACATTTTTCAGAATCCAGACCCCTTTTTTATTTTTATCCTCGCTGAATTGAATATCAGGCCCGTCCCAACCGTTCTTTGTTGCACTGCCAACTAGACCCCAGAATGCAACAGCTTTATCCACTTTTTGCAAGCGTTCCAATGCATTTATTTGTTTTGGATTGAGTTTTAAGGCTTTTTCAAAATACTCTATCGAAGTTTTTTTATCACCAATGTTTTGATAAGCATAGCCAAGAGTAGAAAGTGCATCGGCATCTTCAGGATGCAATGAAGCATTCAATTTAAAGATGGTGATGGCATCCTGGGCATTACCACGATTTAGTATCTCATAACCTAAGCTCTCGAGGCGCGAACGATCCCAATTATAATTATCCTTTTCAGTACCGGTTATCATACTTTGGTATTTTTCAACGGTTGCTGCTATTCCTTTCTCCAGGTACACTGGCATTAAAACAGCAGAAGGATTTTGATCGATATATCCAGTTTTTACTTCCGACAACTTATCCAGCATTTTATATTTTAATGCCGTAGCCCCATTTTTATCGGGTTGCCCT
>JBBQKO010000376.1:0-3599 GCA_038327005.1 Chitinophagales bacterium
AGAGATATTAATTTCTGCATCAAAGACATCATTCGTCCGGAAATGAAGCAGGGGCAGGTAGTTTCGCTGATTGGCAGAAGTGGTATTGGTAAAACGCAATTGTTTAAAATACTGTCTGGCTTGCAACAAGCCAGTACTGGAAATGTCACGATCCATGGTGATAAAAATGTGCAGGCCGGTGATATGGGTGTCATCTTTCAAAACTATTATTTGTTTGAATGGAGAACTGTTTATCAGTCGCTGTTACTGGCAGTAAAAAAGAACTATGACTTAAAAGGCAAAGAAGATGAAACCATCCACCAGTATGCTGCCGACTTTCATTTAACAGAAGAATTAAAAAAGTATCCACAACAATTATCAGGTGGGCAACGCCAGCGGGTAAGCATCATTCAACAATTACTAAAAGGCTCTAATTTTTTACTGCTGGATGAGCCCTTCTCAGGATTGGATGTGTATGTGCTGGAAAAAGTAACCGAACTGCTGTTGCAGGTATCAGTATCTGATGAAAGAAAAACGCTCATCATTGTATCGCATGATATTAGCACCTCCGTGGCCATTTCAGATACGGTCATCATTTTAGGCAATGAAGCCGGCAAAGCAGGTGCTACCATCAAACAGGAAATCGACCTGATTGAAAGAGATCTTGCCTGGAAAAAGGGCATCAAAAAAGAGAAGGCTTTTATAGAAACGGTGGAAGAAATAAAGGCCTGTTTGTAGTTGTTGTAACAATAAGTACCCTTCTTTTGCCATTGTAAAGGAAGGGACTTTTTTCAGCCAATTTTTCTACTTCGTGCCAAATCAAAAATTTAAAAACACTAACAGCATTTATCTTTAATATTTGCACTAACATTTAAAATTGCTTTTACTATATTAAATTTCTTACTCAACAATTCCGGGACATTTGCTTGCTCATTTTTTTAATTAAGCCTATCAGTGTGCAAAAAAAATGGGTTGCTTTTTTGCAACCCATTTTATATTTACAATGCTGGTTTAAAACTTAAATCCTTTCAACTCATCGTTTTCACTTTTTTGAAATATCATTCTGCCCAACTCATCCAATTTATAATCCGGCGTTTTATCGCCTAACAAAATACTGGATATATTTTTTCCATCTACTTTACTTACGATCACTGCTCCTGAACTTTTAGCTTCGTTGTTACCACCCAAGGCTGTAAGAACAGTCATAAAATCGTTGGCCTGTATGGTAGCTTTAAAGCGTTTGCTGATAGAGGCAAAGCTACTTGCTGCTGCGCCTGCAAAGGCAGCGGCATTGGCTGCGCTGTTTTTGATATCTCTGTCTAAAGCCGGACTGGTACTGCCATAATAACCTTTGGCATAACTTAATTGCGCATTTCTACTCATTTCGCCTGCGGCCATCATAGAAGAAGCCAAACCACTCAAACCACTTAATACCTTGCCCATGCCTGTTTTTCCGGGCGCTTTGTTGTAGGAATGCCAAATCACTTTTCCATCCGCTCCAAAAAGGCTGGCATTTTGATCTGAAGTAAGTAAAATGCCATTTTCTCTTACCTGAAGTGAAGAAGGATCTTCTTTACCATTAAAATCAATTCCTTTAACCCACTCATTCACTTCACCTTTGGTAAAATCAACTTTGTAAATAATATCGTTCGCATACACATATCCCATTTCGTTGCTCAGATTATCCCCTACGCAACTTTTTACTTTAAATCCTTTTTTGTAAGTTTTATCACCGGTTGCCAAATCGAGGATGTTTATTTCGTCGGCTGTTCTGTAATACAAGCCCTGTGGCACTACCTGCAAATCCCGTATTTCACCATTTATGCCCAATGGCTTTTTGGTAATTGACTTTCCGGCGTCCAGGTCGATGATGCTAATGTAATTATCGCCATTGTCTCTTTCTGTTGCCAAAATTAATTTATTACCTACCAGCTTATAGGCACTCACGTCACCCTGTAAATCTATTTCATCGCCCCATTTACTATCACCCGTTTCAGGATCAATACACAATAGCGATGCCCTGTTTTTTCCGGAAGCCGATTTGCGTTTTATCTTTCCAATTAAACCGCCGCCACCACCGCCCTGGGTAGTTTGATCTTTCTGCGTTTTTTCTGTAGTGGTAACCAACATGCCATGCGTATCGTATAAAATATAGGCTACCGGAGATTGTAATTCCACTTCCTTGGTAACCGGCTTGCCATCTGCATTATTATAGGCAAGCAATACATCCTGGTTCCAGAAATAGACTTTGTCTTTGTTATTATTGCGTAAAAAAAACTGTGCACTGGTTGATGTGGCGTTGGCGCTTGCATCAATATGTGTTTTATTGCCACCGCCCATTAATTTCCCAAATCCTCCTTTTTTATTTTCTGCCACAGCTACTACAGGCTTTTCGGTTTTCATATCCACACTCCAAAGTATTTCGCCGGTTTGCTGGTTAAGCTTGTAAATATTTTTTGTGGTAGCAATATAAATTCCATCATTGGTGGCTATACCATTTGAAGTTACCTCCTCTGTTTTTTTATCAAATAATTTTTGCTGTTCCCACACTTTATGACCATCCACCAAAGAAATCATCATCATTAAAGGCTTACCATTATTTTTTGCCATCCCATAAAACATCATACTGTTCAACTCAGGTATATGAATTCTTTTAGTTACAAATGTTATATCCAGATCTTTGGTATTGGCCAATAATTTCCCGGTTACCACATCAATAATAGTATGCTGTGCGCCGGTCATCATTTTACTTTTAATTAATGCTGCATACGGTGTTCCTTCAATTGGATCGTAGTTTTCTTCTTTTATATCATCCAGTTTATCCAGTTTCCATGCCTCATCGCCCGTTTCAGGATTAAGGCCGTACAATGCATCGCCGGTGCAAACTACCAATATTCCTGCATCAGATATCTGGTACCATTTTACATTACCCGGAAATTTTTTCACCCATTCTTTTGCAGCTTGTTGTGCAAATAAACTACTAACCATTAGCATGGTTAATAAGCATGTAAGTAATTTTTTCATGTAGTTAAATTTTTATAAAGCAAATATTAGTTTAATAAAAAAATGTTTTTATACCCACTGCAGGGTATTTTTATTCTTCAACCGGCGGGCAGCGCCAGCGGGTAAGCATCACTTAACAGTTGCTGATTGCGAAGCCGCTTTAAGCAATGCCGCATTTGAAGGTGCTGAAAATATTGTGATTGATAAGCGAATCAGGGATGTGGTTAAATCCTTGTTTTTACTGGAAGACATTGTAGACATGGGCCAGGCAGAGATTGAGAATAAACTATTGACAGAAACCAATAAAATACTTGAACCAATTGGAGTACACCTGAATTTTATTACCCTCACTTTTTATTTAGATGAACAAACCCGGCAAGCCATTGATGTATCCACCGCCATGAAAGTGTATGAAAGCAAAGGTTTACAGGAATTAGGAAAACAGGTGATGATTAAAAGAGCAGGCGCTACAAAAGTAGTAGTAGAGAATAAAACGGTAGCTCCTACAATTCCGGAATAATAAAAACGGTTACCAAAGGCTGTATTGCCTTCGGTAACCGTTTAATCAAATATTCAGCACATTGCCCGAATGATAACAATTTTTTAGAATAACATCG
>JBBQKO010000377.1:0-3590 GCA_038327005.1 Chitinophagales bacterium
ACGGGATCGCATTGCATCCATCACCCAAAAACATTCTTTAACCTGCGAGATAACAGAAGACACCAAAAGCGAACCAAGGTATTGTGCCGATTGGATCAAAGCTATCATTCATGCGGAATGTATTGCTGCCGGTTTGGAGGCGCCTGAATTAATGAGCGGACCTTTTCACGATGCGCTGGCCTTGTCTTACGCATGTGATTATGGAATGATCTTCGTCCGTTGTAAGGATGGCATTAGTCACAACCCACTGGAATATGCCAGTTACGAAGACCTGGCATTGGGTACGGAAGTTTTGTATGGTACTGTATTGCAGGTGTTGCAACATGCCGGGTGAACTGGAAGGAAGCCCTCTTCTGTTATTTAATTGTTACCTGTTCGTTTATCAGTCCGTTGAATTAATTTAACTACTCCTTCCATCTAAAAAATGAAGTGGTAATAATACTAAAGCCTGATTAAAATCATTTTTATTTTATAAGTTCACTTTAGTATCTTCATGTTCAAACGATTTGCAGCCAAACTTGCTGGCGGTTAAACAAATTTGTTTGATTAACGATTTAAAACAATTGAGTATGAAAGTTTCAGACATTTTAAAATCTAAAGGAAGCAATGTGTATTCCATCACAAGTGGCCTTACTGTATTGGATGCATTAAAGGCGATGGGGGAAAAAAACATCGGTGCCTTGCTGGTAATTGAAGAAGGCAAATTATTAGGAATTTTTTCTGAGCGGGATTATGCCAGAAAGATTGTATTGAAAGGTAAATCCTCCAATGATACGCTCGTTAAGGAAATTATGACCGAAAAGGTAATCTCAGTTTCACCAAATGATAGTATTGAAAGATGTATGGAGCTGATGAGTGAAAAGCACATTCGCCATCTACCGGTAATGAGTGGTGAAGAAGTATCCGGCGTTATCTCTATCACGGATGTGGTAACTGCAATTATTGCTTCTCAAAAAGAAACCATTTCACATTTACAAAATTATATTTCTCAATAAAACAGTGTTTATAAAAAGCCTGCATGCATACTGAAAATTCAAGAATTGCATGCAGACTTTTTTATGTGTGTTGCTTTAAACTACACCAGCCAATTGCAAACTTCTCTTGCTGATATTTTTATAATCAACATTGTCTACAATCGCTTCAGGATACACGATCAATGATACACCCGGTTCTCTCCACCAATTGTTTTTAATCAGTTTTTCTGCATGAATGATTGCTACCAGCCAACTATATTGAAGTCCGTTGTGCCACTCTTCAATCCATTCAAAATCATCCTTGTTTATTTTAGCAAAATCATCCACGCTTACAAATACTTTTAAATAAAAGTCATTGGTTAATTCCGTATCCGTTTCATGATAAATTTTCTTGTATTCGTATTTGTAATTGTACCGCAATGCAGAGATATCACTCAACACAGCAGAGGCTGTAGGAAATGCACCGGCGCCCTTGCCTTTAAAGAAATGTTTATCAGCAAAAGTACTTTCGGTAGTTACTGCATTGAATTCGTTTTGCACATGGTACAGGTCATCTGCTTCGGTTACAAACTGTGGCAATACAAATGCTGCCAGTTTGCCATTCTTTAATTTTTGTGCATTGGCCACCAGTTTAATGCTGAACCTTTTTTCTTTGGCAACAATGGCATCGGGCAATGAAATATTTTCAATGCCATTAAATATAAATTGATCAGTAGTGGCAATTACACCAAAGGAGTGCGCCAGTAAAATACTGAGTTTATTGGCCGCATCAAATCCGCCGATATCCAGCTTGGGATTGCTTTCTGCAAAGCCGAGTTGCTGCGCCATCAGCAGCGCTTTATCAAATTCAAGTTGCTCCTGAAATATTTTGGTTAAAATAAAATTGGTGGAACCATTGATGATTCCACGGAAAGATTGTAACAGATCGTTGTCATAATATTCTTCCAGGTTGCGTATCAGCGGCATACTGGCACAACAGGAGGCTTCGTATAAAAAAGGCGTTTTATATTCCTGTTGCAGGGCAAGTAATTCTTCAAAATGTTCTGCAATCATTTTTTTATTCGCACTCACCACGGCCTTTCCTTTTTGCAAAGCAGTCTTCACAATTTCAAAGGCAGCATCCGAATCATCAATCAATTCAACAATAACATTGATGTCCTCATCATTCAGCAACACAGCAGCATCATTGGTAAAGTTTTCGGCACCAATACTTCTTTTCTTATCGGCGTTTTTAATACAAATTTTCTTGATCGTCGATTGAAGGGTGGCCGTGTTGTGCAGCACCTCATACAATCCTTTTCCTACTACACCAAAGCCAAAAAGGCCAATGTTCAATTGTTTGCCAGGTTCCATAATTATGTTTTATTTGTTGATAGTATTTACTTTTTTGTTCGATAGATTACGGCTGAATTTTTAAAAGCCTGCTCTAAATCTTTTGCCCAATTTCCATCTTCTTCTATTCCATCACAAAGTTGTATCAAGCGATGAAACACCATTATCTCTCCGGATATCTACCGGATATTATATAAAATTTGTGTTGCGTTGCTCATGTTTGGTCCATCTTCTTCCCGCAGGAAATATTTATTGTGATTGTAAATGAAATCCTGCAACCATCATCAAGAATAATTTATTACCGGTTGGGCTGTTTATATTCCCCGTAGTAAATGGGCTAAAAACAAAAAAGCTCACCCGATAAATCAGATGAGCTTTTAATATTTTGTATAGATATTTTGAGCTGTGAATCTGACTTATCTCTCCCGATATAATCGGGATGGAATTGGCACCTTTTCCTAAAAAAATCCGGATAGGTTGCCAAGGCTTCAACGGGCCATTACCCTCTGCCTTTCTTAATAAGTGATGACTAAAGAACTAGTGCAAAGATATGCTCCTGATTTTTAAACTTCAAAATGAATTTTAGAAAAATAGTTTCGGAAATAATAAAATTTGATACAGTATTGAGTTTCGTAGGTTAATACGCTACCTAAATAATAGGATATTAAAAAGCTAATTGGCTTGTCAGAATCAAAAAATGAAAATACATTTGTTTACAGGCGATTGTATTTCTTAGCATTCCCGAAATACTTCGGAATTTCGCTTAAAATGTTTTTTAACCAGCAGGAAAACTTTGCTCAACATCGTTGTGTCACTCACTTGTACTTTTGCAGCAATTGGCAACAAAGAAGCGAAGTGTATTTATCAATCGTACTTGAAGGTGGAATTTTGGAGTACTATAAAAAAGCAACTCCCTAGGCGTTACCTCTTTATAGAAATAATGTTTATTTAAATTTGCATGCCGTAGGTACGCCCCTTTTTTTATAATCGTGAAAAAAAACAGGCACTCCGCTGGAGTGGATTGGAGATAAAATGTTGTTGCTACAAAGAGATGGCTCCTATGTAGTCGGATTGGGAATAATTCTTACTGCTATAATATTTATTTATTAACTTCTTCTTCAGTAAAAATTTTAAAATTGCCCCCAAATCAATCATTTGTTAGCATACCAACATTACTGTTTTAACTTTACCCGACACAAATCAAAAACAACCAGCAATCATGGACATCCGCCAGGCCCTGCAACAATATTTCGGCTACAACGATTTCCGGCACAACCAGCAGGA
>JBBQKO010000378.1:0-3582 GCA_038327005.1 Chitinophagales bacterium
AGGGCCACATAAATAAAAGAACTGATTCTGTCCGTTGCTGCTTGCTTTAATATAGGCGGCATCAATATGCCCATAATCATAGCCATGCAGCTTTTCATCCGATAATATATTGAGGAAATTTTTACCAAAATAACTTTTTAATTCTTCCTCATAAATGATATCCTCTTTTCTTTTGTTGGCAAATATCAATTTGTTGGTGCCGATCTCATTGATTGTGTGAAGATGTCGGATGATCGGCATAAACGGCGTTATACCTGCACCTCCAGCGATGAATACGCCCTCTCCGGTATAGTTGATTGCACCATACACATCATGTAAGATCAATTGATCTGTCTTCTTTAGTTTCAATAGTTCATTGGTAACTCCTTTACGTTCCGGATAAACTTTTATTGTAAACTCCAAATAGTCATTCGCCGGAATAGACGTAAAAGTGAAAGGGTTTCTTTTAGAACTCCAGCCCGGCTTATTGATGGAGATATCCGTAGCCTGTCCCGGCCAAAAATTATAATAAAGCGGTTTCTCCGTAACGATCTTTATTACATTGTGAGTTACATTGTAAACGGATTTAACTTCTACTAAAAATTGTTGCATCATACTAATTGTTTTATGAATAAAATTTACCCTTCTAAAAATTACTTTACTTCAACACGTTGGTTTTATGCCGTGCAAAAAAATGAACAACGAAGACAAAATAATTTAGAGAGAACATTTCATGTATAACACGTGCCTCCTTAAATTGCTTGTAAAACCGAAGGTGCAAATCGCTTTATTAATGGTGAGTTGATATGGCACCACAATCGAATAATACCACAAAGGTGACTGCTTTATTTGAAGTAAGTGTTACATAAATGCAAGTATTACTTACATCATTCATAGGGGCGAATTACCGGGAGTAGTAACATCTGTTATCAAAAAGGCTAGCTGTTAGCGATGCCGTCTGATTGCATTGCGACAGCCCATGAGGATTTGCTGAAAATAAGAGGCAACTTGTAAACAATGGATGCATTTTCTTACCTACAAATATTTCAGCAGGTAAAGAACGGAACCGAAGACCGAATGCTTTGGATGAAAACGCAGTACTTTAAAAATAGCAAATTTTTACCAGGTAAATCATTGAACACGTTACTCGTAACTCACCTCTTAACACACCAATATCTATTGGTCACTTTTATTGATGTAAATAAAGCAACATGATTTTTTTAAATAGATACACTGCTATTCGTTACATCCGGTTCATATACCAGTTTAATTCATTTTCCATTTTTTTTACCGAAAAAATATGATTGATTATCTTTTGCAGCCGCATAAACGCAGTTTCGCTTTTTACAACATAATCCACTGCATGATGGTGCATACAATCAATGGCTACATCAATTTTATCCTGTGAGGATAATATAATTACCGGGATATCGGCGTGCATTGCCTTTATATTATCAAGTGTTTGAATGCCATTCATCGCATTTTTATTAACTCCATCCAGGTGATAATCTAAAATAACCACATCCGGTAGTTGGTCCATATTTGCCAGGCAAAGTTCACCAGTAGCAAATGTGTGAATAATAAAATTTGCATTTTGCGAAAACTCTATTTCCAGTAATTTTAAAAAAACGATGTCATCGTCTACGAGGAAAATTTGAATGTTTCCATTTTTCATTGCCTGTTATTTTTGATAGTAATTAATGCTTGTTCTAATTCAATACATGCCTGCGTACAAATGTTGTCTAACTGTGCTACCAATTCTGCCATCTTTTCATTTTGTTGCTGCGAGCCTGCAAATTCCTTTAGTGTTTTTGCCATGTTTTCAAAATCGGTGCTAATACCAATTATAGAAAAAGAGGGAATCATTTTATGCAATGTTGCGCTGAATAGATCCCAGTCCTTATCAATAAAACTTTGTGTCATCTTGCTCACCAACGGAGGTGTTTGCTCCAGGTAAAGCGCTATCATTTCCATCATCAACTCCGGGTTCGATTTTGTTCTTCTTGATAAATAATCAAGATTGATACATTTTAATTTAGGAATCAAAAGGTCTACAGTCCTTTCTTTAATTTTAATATTTTTCATGCATTACATTGTTACTTTGGTTCAGTACTTCCCGGGTATGTTCTACTAAATGGCCGCTTGATTTTACTTTTTGATTGTTAAAATACAATATCACTAAAACAGAAAGGAGTATGAATACTGAAAGGAAATAAAAGAGAAATATTTTTTTTTCAGAAATGAATTTCATACAGAAGGTTAAT
This sequence comes from Chitinophagales bacterium, assembly GCA_038327005.1. GTDB lineage: Bacteria > Bacteroidota > Bacteroidia > Chitinophagales > Chitinophagaceae > Ferruginibacter. The sequence continues at coordinate 2,244 of JBBQKO010000378.1, forward strand.
TGGTATTAGGTTGGTGAAATTTACCAGCATTACAAAAAAAGAACGGTTCACTTAGGCATACGAAACTTAGATAATCTCTTCTATCGGGCTTCTTCTTTTATTTTTCAATTGCTTGAAGTGGGAAGGTGTAAGCCCGGTAATTTTTTTAAACTGGTTGGATAAATGGGCTACACTGCTATAATTCATTTTCCAGGCAATTTCGGTGATGTTTAGATCGCCATATATAATCAGTTCTTTTATCCGCTCCACCTTATGCGATATAATAAATTGTTCAATGGTAGTTCCCTGCACTTCTGAAAAGAGATTGGCCAGGTAGGTGTAATTGTGTACCAGTTTTTCACTCAGATAATCAGAAAAATTTATTTTGATCAATTCGTCTGAATGATGGATCATTTCTACAATGGTATTTTTAATCCGTTCTATCAGGATCGCTTTTTTGTCTTCCATCAACTCAAGTCCCGAACTTAATAAATTCATTTTAAGTGTATCCCGCTGCAGCATTGATAAATCCTCCATTACTTCCACCTCTCCCAACTCAACTACAATGTAATGAAGTCCCAGTTTCTTTAGCTCCTCCTTCACAGTTAATTTACAGCGATTGCTCACCATATATTTTATAAATAATTTCAAGGCAATAGTTTTTTATCAGTTAACGGTAAAGGTTCACACCATTTATCAAAATTTAGTTACACAATTATTTAAATAAGTTACATTATTCACACGTTTCGATTTAACCTAATATCACCCTATAGTTCGTTTAATTGAATCAAATCGTAGCTTGTTTAGTATCAAAAAGAAAGAAACCAGGTGTAGCAGCTACCTGTATAGTTCAAAAATAAAAAGTTTAACCGCTTTTCAGCAGTTGCATTTGATTAAACAAAAAAGTTTGGGCGTAAAAAAAAGGGACTGTTGTTTACAACAGCCCCTTTTTTTCTATCTATACCAAAACCTAAAACCTGCTTGAAATAATTTAATAGGATGTTTTCAATTCTACCCTCCCGTTTTTTGCCCTGCCCAAAGCGGTATTGTTATCGGCAATTGGATTTGTTTCGCCATAACCAGTTGTAGATAAACGGGACTCCATAATGCTTTTACCCACCAGGTATGTTTTTACAGATTCCATACGTTTCTGTGAAAGAGAAAGATTGTATTCATCTGTGCCTTTACTATCTGTGTAACCAGCAATCGATAAATTTGAATTTTCGTATTTCTTCAGAATTGCAGTCAATTCATCCAACTGAACCAATGAGGCTACTTTTAATTTATCGCTATTAGTTTCAAAGAAAATCTTACTTCCAATTTCAGTGATCTTCTTTACTTCTTCAACTGTCATTTCCGG
>JBBQKO010000379.1:0-3560 GCA_038327005.1 Chitinophagales bacterium
TAATGCCTTTTTCATTTTTGTTAGTTTCATTCGGATCTTCTCCTTCCAATTTGCCATGTATTTCTTTTACCGATTTATAAATCAGGAACAAACCTCCAAGCAACATTACGATACTTGCCAGGTCGAATCCTTTTCCAAATAAAGTAAACACAGATTTTCCTTTTTGAGAAAGCAACCATCCAAGCCCCATCAATAATAAACTACGGGAAATAATCCCCGTAATCATCCATAAACGGCGGGCCTTTATCTGATCTGTTTTTTTTGACAAACGGTTCATGATAATACTAACGAAAATCACGTTATCGATGCCGAGTACAATCTCCAGCACAACTAATACAAAAAAACTGATTAAACTTTCTGAAGTAAATAAATGTTCCATGATATAAAAATATAGGTTTAAGAATGATTGATGGCGATCGAACTGAACGATCGGTAAGCATTAAAGTTTGCTGCAAATATTTTTTACAATAGATGGGCCTTCATAGACAAAGCCAGTCCATACCTGCACTAAAGATGCACCGGCATCCAATTTTTCTTTGGCATCCTCGGCGGTGAAAATTCCCCCGCTAGCCATGATGGGCAACTGCCCGTTTGTTTTTTGATGGATGTATTGCACTATTTCAGTACTTCTTTTACGAACCGGCAATCCGCTCAACCCGCCGGCACCCATCGCATTTACTTTGGATGCTTCGGTTTTTAAATCCTCCCGGCTAATGGTAGTGTTGGACGCAACCAATCCATCTAATTTAATTTCCATGGCCAAATCAATTACATCATCAATTTGTTCGATGGTTAAATCAGGGGCAATTTTCAACAGAATGGGTTTCTGATTCCAGAAATGTGTGTTCTGTATTTGTAACTGGGTTAAGATTTTACGCAATGATTCCTTTTCCTGCAATTCTCTCAATCCCGGTGTATTGGGTGAACTTACATTCACTACAAAGTAATCTACATAATCATGCAATGCATTGAAACAGGTTACATAATCTTTCCAGGCGTTTTCGTTGGGCGTTATTTTATTCTTGCCAATATTACCGCCAATCACAAGTTTCGGCGTTTGGGAAATATTACCCGACCCAGCGGTTCCAACCTGCGATTTTTCTTTCCAGCTTTTTAAACGCTTTACCACCGCTTCCACACCTTCATTATTAAACCCCATGCGGTTAATCAGTGCTTTGTCTTTTGGCAAACGAAATAATCTCGGTTTGTCGTTTCCCGGTTGGGCCAAAGGCGTTACCGTTCCAATTTCTACAAAACCAAAGCCAAGTGCTTCCAGTTCGTTGAGATAACTGGCATTTTTATCAAAGCCGGCACCAAGGCCAACCGGGTTGGGGAAATTAATTCCTAAAAAATGGGTAGCAAGCGACTCGCCTTTGGGCATAAATGCAGCAGCCAACAGTTTTTTTCCGAAGGGAAGTTTACAAATAAATTTCAGGCCGTTCATCGAAAGGTAATGCACCCATTCTGGATCAAACACAAATAAAATACTGCGGAGAATTGTATACATGAGGGCGCAAAAATAGCATACAGTTTTCAGTTTTTTGTTTTCCCTTAGAAATTATAACTTTGACACAGTAAGTTGCATAAACAACTAATTTCGGTTAAGCGCCAAAAGGAGTTAAGATGCAGCATTTCATTATCACGCCTTCTGTAATGAGGGTAAAAAAAAATAGTATGCAGGAAGCTTATATAGTAGCAGGTTATAGAACAGCCATTACAAAAAGCAAAAAAGGCGGCTTTCGGTTTACCCGGCCAGATGACCTTGCAATTGATGTTATAAAAGGATTGCTAGCCTCTGTGCCACAACTGGATGTAAAAAGAGTGGATGATGTAATAGTGGGCAACGCTGTACCGGAGGCAGAGCAAGGCTTGCAGGTCGGTCGGATGATCTCTGCAAAAGCGGTCGGCATTCATGCACCGGGCATTACCATTAACCGTTACTGCGCCAGCGGACTAGAAAGCATAGCCATGGCTACCGCCAAAATCAGAACCGGAATGGCAGAATGCATCATTGCCGGTGGTGTAGAAAGTATGAGTTTGGTACCAACGGCCGGTTGGAAAACCTCGCCTTCCTATGCCATCGCCAAAGACACACCTGATTTTTACCTCAGCATGGGGCTAACCGCTGAGGCAGTAGCCAATGAATACAATATTAGCCGGGAAGACCAGGATGCATTTAGTTACCACAGCCATTTAAAAGCGGGCAATGCCATTCAGCAGGGATTTTTTAAATCTGGCATTCTTCCTATTAAAGTGGAGCAGGTGTACCTGGATGAAAAAGGAAAAAAACAGCAGAAAAGCTATATAGTGGATACCGATGAAGGCGTGCGTGCTGATACCACACCTGAAGGATTGGCAAAGCTAAAACCAGCTTTTGCATTGGGTGGCAGTGTTACAGCAGGCAATAGCTCGCAAACCAGCGACGGGGCTGCATTTGTGATTGTAATGAGCGAGAGAATGATCAATGAACTGGGATTGAAACCAATTGCAAGACTAGTGAATTGTGCAAGTGCGGGTGTGCATCCACGTATTATGGGCATTGGACCCGTAGAAGCCATTCCTAAAGTATTGAAACAGGCCGATATGAGCCTGGCAGACATTGATTTATTTGAACTAAACGAGGCATTCGCTTCTCAATCGTTGGCCGTAATTAGAACGCTGGAACTAAATTCGGAAAAGGTAAATATTAACGGCGGTGCTATTGCATTGGGGCATCCGCTGGGATGTACCGGCTGTAAACTGACCATACAGCTTGTAAATGATATGAAGCGGCTTAGTAAAAAATACGGCATCGTTACAGCATGTGTTGGCGGTGGCCAGGGTATTGCAGGAATTATTGAGAATATTGATTGAAAACATTGATTGTGTTTATACAAATGCCCGGAAGTTCCGGGCATTTTTTATTACTTCGATTGAGTGATTACAAAGTATTCAATGTTTATTGGGCAGAATATCTAATAACCTGCTTCCATGTTTTAATAGACCAAACTATCATCACCGCTTACTTGCTATCAACAAATTCAGATCTGTAAACTTTAAATCAAACCGTTCGCTTAAATAGAAATTGGTAAGGCTTCCTTTAAAAAGATAAATACCGCTGCGGATATTGATTTTATACCAGATCACATTGTCAATGCCCCCATCTTCTGCGGTTTCCAGCAACAGCGGCATCAAAACATTACTGATGGCTTGCGATGCCGTACGTGCAAAACCACTGGGAATATTGGGTACACAATAATGAATCACATCATATTTTCGAAACACTGGATTCTCATGCGTGGTTACTTCGCTTGTTTCAAAACAACCGCCACGGTCAATGCTAACATCTACGATTACAGTGCCGGACCGCATATTGCTCACCATTTCTTCTGTAACCACAATCGGCGTTCTGCCACTGCTGCTGCTTAAAGCGCCAACCGCTACATCACAGGTTTTTAATTGCTTCGATAAAATCTTAGGCTCTATAACGGAGGTCCATAAACGACCTCCAATATTATTTTGTAACCGCTTCAACCTGTAGATGCTATTATCAAATATTTTAACGCTTGCACCCATTGCCA
>JBBQKO010000380.1:0-3524 GCA_038327005.1 Chitinophagales bacterium
TGTTGGTTTTGCGGCTACAGCTTTTGTCGCTTGCTGGCCCTCTAACAATAATTCGGAACCGGTTTTGCAATCCAGCAGGTAATTTTTTCCATCTCTTAGTATTTCAGCATGACTGTCATCTACCCAGCTTTTTACAACTGGCAAGGCTTGAACGATTCCTTTAAAATTAGATTTGAAATATTGGTCGTCTCCCAGTTCTTTCTTTTGAGCCAGTAGCGTGAAATTGATGAGCGCCAACAGAATTACAGCAAATGATTGTCTTACAATAAACAGCATATTGAATTTTTTAATTAAGATTTCAAGATAGTTTGTTTGATGGAATTGTAAAATAGAATTGTATGAAAGGAAAGTTGGTATATAAAAAAAGTACAAACGCAAAGAGCGGTCTTCTTGTTTGTACTTAATTATTTGAAAAGTAAAGTTTAAAAAATCTAGTCAAAATTTTCCGGACGCATCATCGGAAAGAACAACACATCCTGTATTGAGTGCTGGTTGGTGAGTAGCATCGCAATGCGATCGATACCAAAACCAATACCACTGGTTGGCGGCATGCCATATTCAAGCGCTCTTAAAAAATCATGGTCAATAAACATAGCTTCATCATCCCCTCTTTCCATTAGTTTGGTTTGCTCTTCAAAACGCTCCCTTTGTTCCAGCGGATCGTTTAACTCACTGTAGGCATTGGCAATTTCTTTCCCATTGCACATCAGTTCAAAACGCTCTACCAGTCCGGGTTTGCTGCGGTGCTTTTTTGTAAGCGGACTCATCTCTAAAGGGTAGTCTGTAATAAAAGTGGGTTGTATATAATTACCTTCGCACTTAGAACCAAATATTTCATCGATCAGTTTACCCTTACCCCACTTGGCATCTGCATGAATGCCTAATTGAACGCAAACATTTCTGATGCCATCTTCATCCATTGTACTGATATCGAACCCTGTAAATTCCTTGATGGAATCGTACATAGTAATTCTCTTGTAAGGAGCCTTAAAGTCAATTTCCTGTTCGCCTACCAATACTTTGGATGTACCATTGGTAGCCAATGCAGCTTTTTCCAGCATTAGTTCGGTGGTGTCCATCATCCACTCATAATCTTTGTAGGCTACATAAAATTCTAACACCGTAAATTCAGGATTATGGGTTCTGTCCATACCTTCATTGCGGAAGTTGCGGCTAAATTCATATACCCACTCAAAGCCACCAACGATCAATCTTTTTAAATACAATTCGTTGGCAATGCGCATATACATAGGCACATCCAATGCATTGTGGTGTGTGCTGAACGGCCTTGCAGCCGCACCACCCGGAATACTTTGCAATACCGGTGTGTCCACTTCCAATGCTCCCCGCTCATTTAAAAATTCACGAATGGCATTCATCATTTTGGTACGTTTGATGAAGGTTTCTTTTACACCAGGGTTTACGATCAGGTCTGCATAACGCTGCCGGTACCTAAATTCAGGATCGGTTACTTCATCAAATGCTTCGCCGTCTTTTTCTTTTACAATTGGCAGCGGGCGCAATGATTTGGTAAGGATAGTGAAATCTTGCACATGTATGGAAGTTTCACCCGTTTTAGTTGTAAACACATATCCTTTGATACCGATGATATCGCCGATGTCCATCAGTTTTTTCCAAACAACCTGGAACATGCTTTTGTCTTCACCGGGGCAAATATCATCTTGTTTAATGTACAACTGAATTTTGCCAACTGCATCCTGTAATACCGCAAAATTAGCTTTGCCCATATCACGTACACTCATAATACGGCCGGCAATGCAAACATCTGCAAACTGTTCCCTGTTTTCGTCACCTTTAAAATTTTCCTTGATATATACCGACGTTGTATTCACTGGAAATAATGCAGCCGGGTATGCATCGATCCCCATTTTTGTAAGCTCGGCTAATTTTTGTCTGCGAATGATTTCCTGCTCTGATAAATGTTGTGTACTCATGCTGCTATTGAAAATTTTTGCGAAGATACCGTATGCATCCGATTCTTCCATATCTGTAGAAGCCACTATGATATTAACTTTGGCAGGATACTTGACAATAGCAAACCACAAAACAATTAAATGAAAAAACTTTTAGCCGCAATCGGAATTATTATTGCATTCAATAGTTGCGATGTTTTACAACAACTACCACAGGCAGGTGGATTTGGCAGTGTTACACAGGCCGAAGCTGCACAGGGAATTAAAGAAGCGCTGAGCCAGGGATTGGTAAAAGCTACGCTGCAACTAAACAAACAAGATGGGTTTTTTGGTGATGCATTCTATAAAATATTATTGCCGCCAGATGCTAAGAAAATTGAAAATGCTTTAAGAACAGTTGGTTTAGGTAAAGCGGTTGATAAAGCAATTTTACAAATTAACCGGGGAGCAGAAGATGCAGTTGGTTTTGCACAACCCATTTTTATCGATGCCATTAAACAAATGACGCTGACCGATGCCATTAATATTGTAAAAGGTGGGGATACCAGTGCAACACATTATTTCAGAAAAAAAACGATGGAAAAACTAACTGCTGCATTTATACCAGTTATAAAATCGTCGTTGGATAAAGTGGATGCTACTAAATACTATGGTGATATTGTAAGCACTTACAATAATTTTCCCACTACATTTAAAAAGATCAATCCCGACTTACCAAGTTTTGTAACAGACCGTGCTACCAATGCATTATTTGATTTGGTGGCGAAGGAAGAAAAGAACATCCGTGAAAATCCTGTGGCCAGAACAACAGCTATATTGAAGAAAGTATTTGGCGGATTGCTGAAATAATAAACAAGGGAACAAGACTTCAGGGAGTTTTTCAATGATAATAAGAAATCACTTCACCACATTATTTTGCAATAACTAACGGTCTATCAGTGGCTGGCCTGCAGTTAAAAAATCTTTAACTCCATTTACGCCATTGCTGTAAAGTAATTCCTTTTCAGCAGGTTTCATTTTGCGTACAGTAGAACGGATGGTTCCATAACTAATGTAGATGGTTCTTGCATGTTCATTTTCACGATTAGGATATTTGCGGTTGAGCGTTTCTATTACCAGGTTATTAAAGGCATGAATATAATCCCTGAACGACCTTATTTTAAAGGGTGGAATATGGTTGCTGTTGTTTTTTAGCGAATCAATTTGGGCCGGACGTTCCAGTTTTATTCCGAGCGTTTGCGGGTTAAACCACAATTGCTCGCAAAGAAAGGAATTTCCCCCATTTACGCAAGTATCAAAAATACTAATGGGATAGTTGGCAATCATTCCTCCATCTACATAATAATTTCTAAAGGAAACGGTATCTGTCGATTCAATTTTTTGGTATTGGTCATTTAATATAATGGGTTCAAAATAAAGTGGAATTCCACCACTAATGCGCACTGCTAAACCAACCGACATTTCCGGCGTGTGTTCGTGTGAAAAGATGTCTAATTGCTGTTTACTAAGGTTAGTGCCGGTGCAATAAAAATCTTTGAATAAATTATTCTGCAGGTGTAATTGGTGTAATTGTGCAAAGGATAAATTATC
>JBBQKO010000381.1:0-3505 GCA_038327005.1 Chitinophagales bacterium
CTTCGCCGCGTTCGACTTTTTGATGTCGCTCGACCCGCACTGGTTCTCGACCATGTTCGGCGTCTACTACTTCGCCGGCGCCTGCCTGACGAGTTTTTATTTACATTATTTCCGGTATTGATTGCATCAAAACACCGGCCTGTAGAAACAGAAAACATACTTCCCCTGGCTGAATTGCTACCCAGAAACCAGGCGGCCAAATGTCCGGCCATGTCTGCATATTTTTCATCCTTTGTAATTATGTAAGCAGCAATGGCAGCAAAAACCATTGGTCTTATACCATAGGCAATCTGTTCAAACTCTTTCAAATTTTCTCTTGTCAACACATTATTCACCAGGCTCACATCGAATGCATTTTTAAAGCCATTGCTCAGCAACCAGGGATAAAAATTATTTACTTCTGCTATTGCTTTATTGGTAAAGTTCATATCCGATAAAAATGTACCTGTTTTAAAAATTGCCAATGCCATATCGCTGCCGTATGCATGCTAGTTATTACCCGAAGTCAAAAAACAGGAATAGGAAAAGTGGGTAGTATCACCCAGTTGAGTGAGAATGATTCCGTCCGCTAATTTTCGGATATAAGTTTTAATCACGGAATCACTACTAGCTTCGCAATAAGGAATCAATGCCAATAATAGCGTAGCGATCTGGTCGGCACCTTCGGGCAACCATTCTGGTACAGCGATGCCGTTTATCAGCAAAAGGGTAGCAGGTGTACCCACCATGCCTCATTGTCGGTGAACTCTTTTGCGATACTAAAATTGTCAAAATAATTTGCATTTAAGCTGCAATAATTTAGCCCTTCCAGTTCATTACTCCACTTTATTTTTAGTGAATAGCTGCCGGGCAAAATGTTACTATAAACTATTTTACCGTTAGTGCCCGCATAATGCCACGACTTATCGTACCCATCTAAATAAAATGCATACTCGCATTTTTCTGCATTTAAAAAACTGATTGCTTTAATATCCAGTTCAAAAAAATTATCCTTTCTGCCAATTGAAAAACCGAGCGGATTATTATTGCCAGGGTAGAGTACGGTGAATCCATTTTCATTGATGTCTTTTCCGCCAATCAAAATATTGGATAAAAGCAAATTGGGCTGCCAGCCAGACTTCCGGATGTTCTGAGGAAGAAAATGATTGAACCCATAAGTGCCACCAAAAAACAAATTACCGGGCTGGTCTTTCCATACCGCACCATCACAAAATTCATTGCTTTGCAATCCATCCAGTTGCTGGTAGTAAGAAACTTTAAGGTCGTGCCGGTTCACTTTAGCCAGCCCCTTGTTGGTACTTACCAATATAAACCCGGTACTATCTTCTTCAATTGCATGCACTGTATTATTCGGCAGGCCATTGGCGATGGTTAGCTTTTGAAAGATCGGTTCTTTGTTGGATGCATCTGCAATATTGATCCAGTTGAGGCCATAGCTGGTTCCAATCCACATCCTGTTCCGGCTGTCTCTAAATAGCGATAGTACATCATTGTTAGACAGGCTTCCTTCGTAAGTTAACGCTTTAAAAGTTTTAAAAAGCTGGGTGGTTTTATCCAATACGCTCAGTCCGCCATAGCGGCAACCAATCCATAAATGATTTTTATCCCCTTCTGCCAACGCATAAATAATATCGTTGGCAGGGCCTGTATTATTATGGTAGCTATTAAAAATAAACCGTTCCAAAAAAGCCAGTGAAAGTTTGCCTGATTTTTCCCGATCTATTTTAAGATGGATCAGCCCATAACCACTGGTGCCGAGCCACAACGAATTATCGGTATCCTGATTAATGGCATATACCGATCCGAATTCAGGATAATTTTGATAGCCATTGATGGCTGACCATTTTATAAACTGCCTGCTTTTAATATCATAAACGCCAATTCCCTTTGCATCAGTGCCTATATATATGAGGTTGTCTTTTCCTTTTTTCAATGCAAATACAGAGTTGTTATCCAGTTGCACCGGTGCCACAAAATTTTGCTTATCATATATTGCTCTCGTATCGGACCAAAAATTTTGTATGTTAATGATACCGCTCCCCTTGGTACCAACCCATAAATCGCCATTTTCTTCGCAGAATGCTCTTACAGATTTATTGTAAGGCATCCCGTTATCGGAGGTGGCAATGGTGCCAAAAGATTTTGTTTTAGGGTATATTTTCATAATGCCGTTTCCATCGGTACCGTACCACAAAACATCTTCGCTGCCTGGTGCCCAGGAGGTAACTTTTACGTCTTGCATTTGCTGGGTTTCCTGTTTCAAAAAAGAAGAGAGTTGAAATTTTTCATCATAAACACCGTAGCCTTTGGTAGCCCAGGCAAGCAGGTAATGCCCTTTATAAAATATAAGCGAGGTAAGATTGTGTTTCATTTGCATCACTTGCTTTTGAATAAGTGTGCCTGCAGGAATATGATACAACTTTCCATCCGCAGTAGTAAAAAAAAGCTGGTGATTGGTATTGAAAAAATTATAGATTGCTGTTGCCTCGCTATAAGTATGTAATTTTTTAAATTGTTTAGCCTTGGTTGAAAACACGTCCAGCCGGCCGCTTTCATTTAGTAACCACAAGCGGTTGGTTTCATCAAAAGCGATTTTATTAACCGCCTCTTTTTGCTTTGGCAATTCACATACACGAAAACTATCTGCCTTTACATCGTAGCAACTAAGTCCCGATTTTTGATTCAGGCAAAAGACCGTTCCGGCTGTATCCACTGCCAATGCATACTCCTGCTCGCTTACCCGGCCCTGTTGAAATTGATTGTAGAAATAATTGTAAAATTTGCCCGTTTGTTTTTCGTACCTGGATATACCTTCGATGGTAGTTACCCATATATTTCCCCGCTTATCTTCCGTTATTTGTTGAATAACATTGCTCCCGATACTTCTAAAATCATTCTCCTTGCTATAATTAAACACATGAAAAATATTTCCATCGTACATGTTTAAACCATCCCAGGTAGCTATCCACAGCAAATTGCTGGCATCTTTAAAAATGTGATTGATCGCACTGTTGGAAAGACCGTTTCTATTATCGTAATGCTGAAGAAAAAAAGGCTCAACAGGATCTGCGGCCGCTTTTCTTAAAGCGCATAGTAGCATCAAAAGGAGAATATAGACAGGGGAAATTTTTCTCCTCATTATTTATATTTTTAATTAAAAAAACAAACACAATTATTCAATCCCAATACCAATATCTTTCAATCACTTTAGACACACCTGCCACTGTATGTCTTTTTTATTTTTTTCGGCAGGTAAATCAAACACTAATAATCACTTGCGGCGACGGCAATATCAACAGCTTTGCAATAGTTGTTACCCACCGGATACAACAGTAAACTTAAAAGGAATTTTCATTGATTATGCAAGAGGAGGATAAAAGTAGCGTAAGGTGCGTTTAGCAATTCTGATAGTAAAATTAAGCTTTAAAACGAAACCTTCTAAATTAAATGACCAATCAATGACAAAAGACGGTAATCGGTAAATTTGAGATGACACACACACATA
>JBBQKO010000382.1:0-3491 GCA_038327005.1 Chitinophagales bacterium
TTTCGAGAGTGCAAATTTAGGGGATGCAAGTAAAACAGCCAAAACCATTTTTAAAAAAAATAAAATAGTTGGTTATCATTTCTCTACCGCTTTAAAACAAGCTCGGATAATATGCTTTAGACGATGCTATTGCAGGAGAAAAAATTTGGTTTAATGACTAACAAGGTTGTCTTTGTCACCAATGCTTCCATATTGTGGTCTATAAAGCTGCTATTTGCAATGCCGTACAAGAGGGCGATGCAACGATGATCAATCATTGCTTTTAAGCCCGGACCAAGAATATGCGGATCATGACTCAAATGCTGCCCAATGGAGATGTTACATCAGAATATAATGACGGTTCGAATTGTGAATGGTGAATGTTTTTAGATGGTGAATGGTAAGTGGAGAAAAAATGACCATTGACCATTGACCATTGAATATTGACAACTCACCATTCACCATTCATCCTATGTTTTATCTTCTTCTTCTTTTAGTCCTTTGATCATTTCCAGCGCTTCGGTTACTACATCGCACATTACAGTGATCAACGAACCGGTTTTGGCGGTATTGTAGGCATGCATGATGGCTTCCTTTTCGTTGTAGATGATGGTAATCGGGATTTCTTTTGTTCGGGTTTCATTGATGCCTTCTACCAGCAGGTTTACAATTTCTTCGGCGGTTCTGCCCCGCAAATGCTTGTCCTGGCGGATGATGATTTCGTCAAAATATTGTGCAGACAGTCTGCCGAGATCCCGGATGTCTTCATCCCGCCGGTCGCCGGTGCCACTGATGATGCCCACTTTTGGACTGCCTTCCATTTTGCCAACAAATTCACCCAGTAATGTTAGTCCGGCCTGGTTGTGCGCAAAGTCTACCAAAAATCGAAAGTGTTTGAAAACAAAGAGGTTTAGTCTGCCGGGTGTAAGGGTAGGCGATGGTACAAAGGTTTGCAATGCCTGTTTGATATCTTCTACTTTAATGTTTCGGTATAAATAAGTGGCAAGCACGGCCGGCAATGTATTCATGATATTGTGGGTAGCCCTGCCGCCATAGGTAATCGGAATTTCGGTTACTTTCAGCACTCTTATTTTCCAGGTGCCCTTCATGATACTTACATATCCATTTTCGTAAATGGTAGCGAGGCCGCCATTTTTGCAATGTGCTTTTATCCTTGGATTTTCTTCATCCATACTGAATAAACCAATTTTGCATTTCAGGTCATTCTTCATTCTATACACCAAATCGTCATCTGCATTCAATATCGCATAGCCATGTGCGAAAACAGTTTCAGCTACTACGGCTTTTACCCTGGCCATTTGTTCCAGACTGTCGATACCACCCAATCCTATATGATCGGTACTTACATTGGTGATGATGGCAATATCACAGTTTTGAAAAGCCAATCCACTTTTTAAAATGCCACCACGGGCACATTCCAGCACAGCAAAATCTACGGTTGGGTCTCTTAATACAAAGGTGGAGCTAACTGGTCCGGTACAGTCGCCCTTCATCATCATTTGGTTTTGAATGTACACGCCATCGCTGGTAGTGTAGCCAACTTTATAGCCGGCGCTTTTTGCAATATGCGCAGTAAGACGGGTAGTAGTTGTTTTACCATTGGTGCCGGTAATGGCAATGATCGGAATGCGACCGGCACTTCCTTTTGGAAACAACATTTCAATAACCGGTTCGGCTACATTGCGTGGCAAACCAACTGCAGGATCGATGTGCATCCGGAAACCCGGTGCTGCATTCACTTCCAGCACAGCACCTCCATTTTCGCTGATGGGCAATCTTAAATCGGGTGCCATGATGTCGATACCGCAAATATCCAATCCGATGATTTGTGCAATGCGTTCGCACATGAAAATATTAGCCGGGTGTACTTCATCTGTAACGTCGGTAGAAGTGCCGCCGGTAGAAAGATTTGCGGTTGGTTTTAGCAAAACCAGTTCACCAACTGGCGGGATGGTTTCCAATGTATAGCCTTTTTCTTCCAGCATTTTATTGCTGAAATCATCCAGCTTAATAGAAGTCAATACTTTTTCGTGACCAAAGCCGCGGCGTGGATCTTTGTTGGTTTCATCTACGAGCCATTGAATGGTATGCACACCATCCCCAACAACTGAAGCAGGAGTACGCAAGGCAGCGCATATAAATTTATTGTTGATCACCAGCACCCTAAAATCGAAGCCGGTAATAAATCGTTCGCAAATAATACTGCGTCCATACACCTGTGCAGCGGCCAATGCTTTTACCGCCTGCTCCCAGTTATTGATATCGGTAGTGGCGCCTTTGCCATGGTTACCATCCACTGGTTTTAATACCATTGGGTAGCCCACACTTTCAATGGCATCTTTCAATCCTTCTTCCGTTCTTACGATTACGCCTTTTGGCACCGGAATTTCTGAAGCGCCCAGTAAGTTTTTTGTCTCTTCTTTATCACAGGCAATGTCTACTGCTATGTTGGAGGTAGTGGAAGCGATGGTTGCCCGGATTCTTTTTTGGTAGATGCCGTAACCGAGTTGTACCAGGCTATGTTTATTCAAACGAATAAAAGGGATATCTCTTTTTGCGGCTTCATCCACTATGCAGCCAGTGCTTGGTCCCAGGCGGGTGTCTTCCCTGATTTCCCGCAGTTGCATGATGTCTTCTTCCAGGTTGTACTCTACGCCATCTGCAATGGCTTGTGTAATGCGGGTGGCTGCCCTCGCTGCATATACGCCTGCATCTTCTTCCATATAGCTAAATACCACATAGTATTCACCTTCTTTACCGGTACCTCTTGTGCGACCAAAACCGGTGTCCATACCTGCCAATGTTTGCAGTTCGAGCGCAACATGTTCAATTACATGTCCCATCCAGGTGCCTTCTTCAATGCGTTCAAAAAATCCGCCCGGTGTGCCTACGCTGCAACGATGCTCAAACATGCCGGGGAACATTTGCTCCAATCTTTCTCTGAACGCCGGTATCAGGTTGGTAGGTTTTTGTTCCATTTCCTCCAGATCAAGCTTCATTTGAATCAGTTTGGGGCGACGCACACTCCAGTAATTGGGGCCTCTCAGTACTTTAATTTCTACAATCTTCATAAGCTTTACTTGGTTTTAATGTTTTTTAATTTTTAGTTGTTGGTTGTGTGGTGCCGTGTTTTTCGAATGATATTGATGGGTGTTGACCTGATCACTATCAGGTATTATAAAATTTATTCAATGAATGCAGTGCTCTGTAAATCGCCTTTGGGTTGCACGGAACGGAAGATAATAAAAATATGGTAGCTGAAAAAATACTGGTAGAATCAAAACTCCTTAATTCTATTCCTTTACTTTTGTAGCAACTGGCAATTAATACAGTAGGGCGGGGGAAATAATCTCTGTGTGAATTTCGTTTTACTGGTTATATAAATAAATATGCATGCAACATCCTAAGGGGAAACTTATTGCGATTGGCGGTGCCGAAGATAAAGGCACTACACCCGATAAGGGCGAATTACAAAAACTCAGCAATCTTAA
>JBBQKO010000383.1:0-3470 GCA_038327005.1 Chitinophagales bacterium
GCTGTGCTTTCACTAACTTATCCAACAGGGGAATTAGGCAGGGCAACAAAAGGAGCTGCGCTGGCATTAAAAAGCCGAACACTATTATATGCAGCAAGCGACTTGTTTAATACTCCATCATGGGCTATCGGTTATGCAAAACCCGAATTAATATCATTACCCGTAGGAGACAGAAATCTCCGCTGGAAGGCTGCTGCTGATGCTGCTAAAGCATTGATTGATTTAACAGGTACAGGCTATGCATTGGCAAGTAACTACAAAAATTTATTTACCACATTTAATAGCAGTGAAATTATTTTTACAGGTAGAAGTGCTGCAACCAATACTTTTGAGATAGCTAATTTCCCCATTGGTTTTGATAAAGGAAATAGTGGAACAACACCTACACAGAATTTGGTAGATGCTTACGAAGTAAAAGTAAATGCAACAACTGCGGTGCCATTTGATTGGAACAATCCTGTTCATGCTGCTGCACCGTATGCCAACAGAGACCCACGTTTACTGGCAAGTATTGTTACAAATAATTCATCATTTTCAACAGTGTCTGGTGTTACAAGAAATGTTGAAATTTGGCAGGGAGGCAAAGATGGCAAACCAATTCCCAATGCTACTAAAACAGGGTACTATTTAAGAAAGTATGTAAACGAAAGTGTTAACGTTACCAATAATAATACGGCTGTACATAGCTGGATATATTTTCGCTTTGCAGAAATTTTCCTCAATTACGCAGAAGCATTAAATGAATATGCCCCTGGTAATGCGGATATCAAAATTTTTGTGGATAGAGTAAGGACTAGAGCGGGAGTGGCAATGCCTCCGTTGCCTGGTGGACTTACGCAATTACAGGCAAGAACTGCTATAAGAAATGAACGAAGAATTGAACTGGCT
Source organism: Chitinophagales bacterium (assembly GCA_038327005.1). GTDB lineage: Bacteria > Bacteroidota > Bacteroidia > Chitinophagales > Chitinophagaceae > Ferruginibacter. The sequence goes on from JBBQKO010000383.1 coordinate 889, forward strand.
TTTGAAGATCACCGGGCATGGGATGTACGCAGATGGATGATTGCCCCAACTGCTTTGGGAACAGCAATACGTGGAGTTGACGTAGCACAAACATCACCGGGAGCGTTTACCTATACCCCACAAACAGTTGAAATTCGTGTATTTCAACCAAAAATGTACTTGTTTCCTATATCACAAATTGAGATAGGTGTTGCTCCTGGTTTAGTACAAAATCCGCTATGGTAAAAGGGGGATAGGTGGTGCTGTCAATATCAATTCAACTGTATCAAAAAAACACCGGTAGTAAGGTTAGCGTACTATAAAACTGTTTATTTAAAATGTATAAGTATTCCTTTATCTGACATTAAAGATGATTATGAAAAACATCCGGCTTATTATACTACCTGTTTTATTTACAATTATTGCCGGGTGTTTTCCTTTTGTTATTTCTGCGCAAACTACGGAGCCTGCTTATTTAAATACAGCTTTGCCTGTTGATGAACGGGTAAATGATATCATATCAAAACTCAGTTTGCAGCAAAAGATAAAGTTGCTAATGAACAAAGGCACCGCTATTGACAGTAACGGATTAAAAATACCCGCATACAATTGGTGGAACGAATGTTTGCATGGAGTGGCAAGGGCAGGCAAAGCCACTGTATTTCCTCAAGCCATTGGTTTGGCCGCTACGTTTGATACCATACTGGTGAGTAAAGTTGCCAATGCTATATCAGATGAAGCAAGAGCCAAACATGAATATTTTGCCAGCAGCAATCAGCGGGGCATTTATACCGGTTTAAATTTCTGGACACCCAATATCAATATTTTTCGTGACCCACGTTGGGGACGAGGAATGGAAACCTACGGAGAAGACCCGATGCTTACCAGCAGTATGGCCAATGTTTTTATTAAAGGACTGCAGGGCAATAATCCAACATATTTTAAAACCATAGCTACCATAAAACATTTCGTTGCACACAGCGGCCCCGAGGAAGGAAGAAGTGGGTTTAATGTAAACGTAAGTGATAACGACTTATGGGAAACCTACACACCGGCTTTTAAATCTGCGGTTAAAAATGCTGGTGTGTATTCTTTAATGTGTGCCTATAATGCTTTTAGAGGAGAGCCTTGTTGCAGCAACGATTATTTGATGAATGATTTGTTGCGTAAGCAATGGGGATTTAAAGGTTTTATTGTTACCGATTGTGGTGCAGTAAGTAATATTTACCGCAAAGGGGCGCATGAAAAAGTACCCTCTGCCGAAGAGGCATCTGCCAGGGCAATTAAAGCCGGTGTGGATTTAGAATGTGGCAGTGCATTCAACGCTTTGGATAAAGCAATTGCAAAAAATTTAATTACAGAAGCTGAATTAGATAATGCGTTGCGAAGATTATTTACAGCCAGGTTTTTGCTGGGTTCTTTTGATGACCCCAAAAAAGTTTCATTTACTCAAATTCCATACAGTGTTGTAGAAAGTAAAAAGCATGTGCAGCTTTCGCTGGAAGCGGCACAAAAATCTATTGTTTTATTAAAAAACGAGAAAGATGTTTTGCCATTAAAACAAAACATTAAAACATTGGCTGTAATTGGCCCCAATGCAGATGATGAAGAAGTATTGCTGGCCAACTACAATGGTTTGCCTTCAGCAATAATTACACCGCTTGAGGCATTAAAAAAACAATTACCCAACACCAAAATTCTCTATGCTCAGGGTGCTGCTCATGCTACGGGTTTGCCGGTACCAAAATTAATTGCTGCCCGTTATCTTTTTACAACCAAAGAAATGACAAGCAAGGGGCTTACAGGAAGTTACTACAGCAACAATACTTTTTCTGGAACGCCAATCTTACTACGTGTAGATTCAGTGATTGATTTTTTATGGATAAACGGTGCGCCGGCTCCTTCCATAGATCCTTTTAATTTTTCTGTACGTTGGCAGGGCTACTTAAAAGTACCAGTTACCGGAGAATATTATTTAGACATGTACGGCAGCAGCAACTTTGAATTGTTAGTAAATGATACAGTCTTGTTTAAATATAGTAATGCCGATGGAGCTGACCACAAGTATAAAAAAATTATGCTAAGCACGGATAAATTATATGCAGTAAAAATTAATTATTCTAATACAGGAGCTAATGCCATTGTAAAATTAAACTGGGAAATGCCCAATATAAACTATGAAGCAGAAGCCATTGCAATAGCGAAGAAAGCTGATGTGGTTGTTTTATGTATGGGTCTTTCTCCACGTATTGAAGGCGAACAAATGGATGTAACATTAGAGGGCTTTAATAAAGGCGACAGAACAAAATTGGAACTTCCAACTGTACAGCAAAATTTGATTAAAAAGATAGCGGCGTTAGGTAAGCCCGTTGTATTGGTGTTGGTAAATGGAAGTGCGGTGGCGATAAACTGGGAAAAAGAAAATATACCTGCCATTGTAGAAACCTGGTATGGCGGGCAACAGGCTGGTACTGCCATTGCTAATGTTTTAACAGGAAAGTATAATCCTTCGGGAAGATTGCCGGTAACTTTTTATACTTCTGAAACGGAGTTGCCTGCCTTTGAAGATTATAATATGAAAGGAAGAACCTATCGCTATTATA
>JBBQKO010000384.1:0-3453 GCA_038327005.1 Chitinophagales bacterium
CTGCTTATTTCAGGAGTATTCTATATTTGTCATTCAATATGCTCCCAGATTATCCACACAAAATATTTTCTGATAAGCGCAACAGTTATAATTTGCTTTTGCTGGCGCTTGCTATGGATACGAATGGTTAAAAAATTGGCCTCATTTATTTTTTAATTTTTTCAAATCGTTTTTATGTACTCCACCATTAATAGTGACCGTATTTCGCAATCGCAAGCAGCAGATTTTCTTCCATTGCAGGGAACTGATTATGTAGAATTTTATGTTGGCAATGCTAAACAGGCTGCCCATTTTTATAAGACTGCTTTTGGTTTTCAGTCGCTGGCTTATGCCGGTCCAGAGACGGGTATGAAGGATAAGGTATCCTATGCGATTCGTCAAAATAAACTCACTTTTGTTTTAACGACTCCGTTAAAGCCGGGTAATGATATTGCAGATCACATTCAAAAACATGGAGATGGGGTTAAGTTTCTGGCATTGAAAGTAGCAGACGCAACTAACGCCTGGGAGGAAACTACCCGCCGGGGTGGAAAAAGTTACCAGGCACCAACTGTGTTGAAAGATGCTGATGGTGAAGTGGTGATCAGCGGTATTCATACTTATGGCGAAACGGTCCATTTATTCATTGAAAGAGAAAATTATACCGGCGTTTTTATGCCGGGTTTTATTGAATGGAAATCTAACTACAATCCTGCTGAAACAGGGTTGCTGTATGTGGATCATTGTGTAGGAAATGTAGGCTGGAATCAGATGAATCCCTGGGTTAAGTTTTATGAAGAGGTAATGGGATTCAGGAATATTTTGACTTTTGATGATACCGATATTTCTACCGAATACTCTGCTCTGATGAGTAAGGTGATGAGTAATGGCAACGGGTTTGTGAAATTTCCTATTAATGAACCTGCTGAAGGAAAAAGAAAGAGCCAGGTGGAGGAATATCTTGATTTTTATAATGGGGAAGGAGTGCAGCATGTGGCTATCGCCACAAATGATATTGTGAAAACGGTTACGGAACTGCAAAACCGGGGGATAGAATTTTTAACAATCCCGGAAAGTTATTACAAAGATGTGCTGGAAAGAGTGGGTGCTATTGATGAAGATATGGAGCCGCTCAGCAAATTGGGCATATTGATAGACCGGGATGAAGAAGGGTATCTGTTCCAAATATTTAGTAAGCCGCTGCAGGACCGGCCAACCTTGTTTTTTGAAATCATTCAGCGGAAAGGCGCTAAAAGCTTTGGCAAAGGAAATTTTAAAGCATTGTTTGAAGCGTTGGAAAGGGAGCAGGAGGCAAGGGGGAATTTGTAAAAGTTTATTTGAATAGGGATGACAATACCTTCTTGCAAAAAAAGTCAGATTTTGGCCGACCGTTTTTTTATTGCAACTCGCAGTCGTGTTGTATTATGTCCCTCGGTTTATAGTGGGTAAAAGCTCAAATATGATCCGCTGTAGAAGAGTGCGACGCCACCGAAGTAAAATCAAGGAACTTTCGTCTGGCTCAAAAAATATACAATGCCCCGTATTTGAACTACGGGGCTATTTAGTAAGCCGCTATATATCTTAGTTTTTTGTATGCAACTGATTTAACAAGTCAAACTTCAATATAATTCCTAAATTTGTCGTTATCAGATAATAACTCCAATGTATCATCAATGACTATGAAGTTTTTAAATTTTGCGCTTACTTGTTTTTTTGCATTCAATGCTGGCAATGTCCTGTTTTGTCAAACGTCTTATACCAATTTCACCAAATCAATTCAGAAGTCCAGTGATCCATTTACGAAAGTGGAAGATTCGTTGAAAAAGCAATTTGAAGATAAAAAGCTGCAGTGGCCGCCTCAACAAATTTATGTGCGGAGTTTTAAATACGACCGCCAATTGGAAGTGTGGGTAAAAGATGAACCTAAAAGTGCATTTAAATTATTTAAATCTTACAAGGTTTGTATGCAGAGCGGCACTACCGGCCCAAAACGCATGGAAGGTGATTACCAGGTTCCGGAAGGATTTTATTATATCAATGAGTTTAATCCAAACAGTAATTACCATTTAGCACTGGGATTGAATTACCCCAATGCCTCTGATAAATTATTGAGCGACTCTTTCAGGCCGGGCAATAGTATTTATATTCATGGGAGCTGCGTATCTACCGGATGTATCCCGATCAGTGATTTGCCGATTGAAGAGTTATATGTACTGGCGTCGCAGGTGAAAGAGCAGGGGCAGGATTTTATTCCCGTGCATGTTTTTCCGGTAAAGTACAATGTGAAAAAGTCGTTTGAATACCTGGCTACTACTACCAAAGACAACCAGCCACTGCAGGCTTTTGCCGTAAAACTGAAAACTGCTTTTGATTATTTTGAAAGCAAAAAGCAGTTACCGGTTATTATGATCAATAAAAAAGGCGAATATATTGTCAATTAAATTTCACCAGTGGATGGTTAGAAGTTTTAAGTAACCGAAAACAACTTTTTGTAAGGAGTAATTTTGTCATCCTTCACAATTAGTCAGCATTTTCAACTGTTTTGAATGTAATCACACCTACAAAAAATAAGCAGATACTAATTAGTGTCTGCAAGAAAACTGCCCTTTTTTAAAACACAATAAATTAAAAGTCAATATGTTTTAAAGAGTTTAATTTTTTATTTTGAATTTCAGTGTGAACAGCTAGTTTTCAAAACTTTTTTTTTATTTTTTACCAGTTTGGTTTATGGTAGTACATGAGTATCCCAACATATTGCTTTATTCGTTGTGTTGTGATGGTATTTAGGCTGCTGGCCGGTATCGCAGGTTTCGCTTTTCCATTTGCGCTTCTTTTTTCTGCTCTAGTGCTCTCAGGGTATTGCCCAAAATATGTAAATTGTAAGCCAATACACTTAACCCAACGCAACGCTTAAAACCATTCGTACCTTTATCCATACAACGGTTAAGGCCATGATGCTCCAACATATTGATATTACTTTCTACAGCACTGTGCTGATTTCGTAATTTTTAAACGTTTTACCGCCTTCTCTTTCCTTATCTTTTTTGGTATGTTTACCACGTTTGGGCAACACTACCTGTTCGGTTGAAGTAGCATCAAGGGTTGCTAAATTTTCTTTACTCCAAAAACCTTTATCAAAACTGTGGCTGATTATTTTTTTGTCAGCACATTTTTTTTCAAGCCTCTGTGTAAGTGGCTTTACCTGGCTGGCATCTTTTTCCCCTTCCATTATTTTGTAGTCTATAATAAACTGATGCTGGTCGCTGGTGATGAGCAACAGATGTTCCAGCTCTACTCTTTTATTTTGTTTCCCTTTTGTTATCCACCCGATTGATCGGGACGAAACAAAATCACAGCCAATTACCAGAGTGATGGTAATGCAGGCATACAAGAAGGTGAGCGCCAACAAAGGCAGCGCAGGCATAGACGAAATGAGTTGGGCAGACTTGGATAAAGATCTGGATGCACAATTGT
>JBBQKO010000385.1:0-3421 GCA_038327005.1 Chitinophagales bacterium
GTGTGATAGCGCTGTTGTTAACCGGCGGTACGTTTTCTATTGCTACGTTGGTTGGCTTTATTACCCTCACCGGTATTGCCAGCCGCAATGGCATTATGATGATTAGCCATTACATTCATTTGGTAGAACACGAAGGAGAAACCTTTGGCGATAAAATGATTATCCGTGGCTCATTGGAAAGATTGGTGCCAGTATTGATGACCGCATTGGTTGCAGCATTGGCATTGGTACCATTAACGTTGGATGCATCGGCGCCGGGTAAAGAAATATTATATCCGGTGGCAACGGTTATTCTTGGTGGCTTAATCAGTTCTACTTTGCTGGATATGATTGTAACACCGGTAGTGTTTAAACAATTTGGCAAGAAGGCATTGGATAAATACATTGCTGAAAACAATAAGAAGGATTTTGAATAGTTATATTCTGTCAATTAACTCCGGTTAAAAACCCCAGAAAGCTTTGGTTCTTAAAAATCGAAATGCCAAAAGCGCAGGTGTTTTGGGATAGGGTGAAATGAGGCCTATGGAAAGATTATTGATGGATGTAAAGGTGCATTTTGTTTTTCATCAAAAGTGTCCGGAGGTGAAGAAAGGGTTAACAAAAGTTTGATCACAATGAAGACTCAGACATTTTTATTGGATCATTAGAATACATCACTGGGTTACATTACATAGCCATAAAATATTCTTATTTATCGACGAATTGGTATCGATATTTACATGGGTGCGGGGCTTAAGTTGACTAACTTAATTAAAATTCTTTTAACAAAAATCGATGAAACCTAAATTTAAAATATTGTTTTTGGGGTACGACTACCCGGGAGGATATTTTCTTCAAACAATTTTAGAAAATCACAGTGATAAGTTTGAAGTTGTTGGCATATCAACAAAACTGCATGTTCAAAAAAATGACTTACGAAAAAAGATTAAAAAGACAATAATACTTTTAAAGAAAAATTTATTCTTTGCTGAATTTAGAGAAAAAGTATTTATGGAGAATATTGTAAACAGAAAGATTCTTAAAAATGCTCCTCCTGTTTATAATGATATAAAAGTAAAAGCACTTGCCGAGTTATATAAAATTCCGGTTTTTGATACTTCTGAAGTTTATGCAGGAAATGTTACCAAAATAAATGACTTTAATGCTGATTTTATTATAGTAGCATCCTTTGGAAGAATACCAGAGGAAATATACATTAATAATTCCACTAACGTAATAAACTTTCATCCATCATTTCTTCCTGAACTTAGGGGTGGAAGTCCTGTTTACAGTGCTCTTATAAAACAAATGAAAGAGAACGGTTATAGTTTTCATCATCTTACTCAAAAATTTGATGTCGGCCCTTTGTTGTTTCAGGAAAAAATTTCAATCACTGAAGGAATCACTTGCAGGCAACTTCAAATAGATATTGCAAGAGCAGGCGCAAATAAGCTGCATCACGTTTTAACTATGATAAAAGAAACTACGGCGGTACCAATAGATATTTCAAACCGAAAAATATCACATTGCTTAAGGAGCTACGAAATCAGTTTAAAATTAAATCCGTTAACGTCTACTACCAGTAAAATAATGAGCAGATTAAGGCTTCCATTTCTTGGTCAACAGGTAGGCATTTTTATGTTATTGATGCAGAGCCAATTATTAATAAAGATCTGTTTTTTAAAAAAAATATTGTGTATTTAAATTTTGGATTGTCAATAAAAACTGCTGATGGCAGAATATTGATAAAAAGAGTATATTATAAAAACGAATATTTTGCTGGTGCAGACCTGTTAAAGCTGAAAGGTTTATTATTCTAAAATAATCTGTATTGTTCCTGGAAATTTATACTGTAGTTATTTTCACTACTAAAAATACGCAGTCTTTAAGAAGGATACAATCCCAAAATAAAGTGAAAAAATAATTGACTTTTTGATTATGCAAATCTGGTTCCATTTCTTCTAATGTTTATTCTGACTGACTATGATATAAGAGAGATATTTCACCACCTGTAAAAAAACAGAAGAGGAATATAGAAAAAGGTATTCTTTGGAAGATACAAAAGGAGAAATTATTTTGTTGGGTATATAAAAAATGAACAGTCGTTAACACAGATAGCACATTTAACCTTGGCTATAGCAGTGCCCGGCATCACTCCAGCTAATTCAAACGGCTCACTGGTAAGACACCGTCACAATTTAAACAGCCTGGCGCATTGCATCGTATGCCGATTGACGATATCAGGGTTGAGGGGTTAGCAATGAGCAATGGGCAACGAGCAATAAGCAATAAGCAATGAGCAATGAGCAATGGGCAACGAGCAATATGCAATGTACAATGAGCAATATGCAATATGCTATGGATATTTAGCAATTAACAATAGGTAGAAAAAGGAGGAATTAGTTTAATTCCTGTCAATTTAATTCAGGGATTTACATTTATAACTCCTCATCCTTGGCCATTTAATAGCACATCTTTTCCAACATGTTGTAACAGTAAACCGCTGTATAAAATAGACCTTTGTTTTCTAAAAAGATGAAATATGAATAAAGAGATAAATACCATCAATCTTCCCCTGGCTGGTGTGGAAAGTGAGCATTGCGGCCTGATTGTGGACAAAGGATTAAGTGAGATAGCAGGAATTAAAACCCATAAAGTAGAAGTAAACAACAAGCGGGCAGTTATTACTACAGATGATGAACTGGAAACGATACCAAAAGCCGTAAAAGCCATCAGGGATTTAGGCTATGATGTAGATACGGTGAAGAAAACATTTCCGGTGCACAATATGACTTGTGCTTCCTGTGCCAGCAGTTCGCAAAGTATGTTGGAAAATACCGCTGGCGTGGTGAATGTATCCGTCAACTATGCCAATGCCACGGCGCAGGTAGAATATATACCTACCATTACCGACGCTCAAAAATTGAAGGCCGCCATGCAAAGTATCGGGTACGATTTGATGATTGATGAAAGTGAAACAGCAAAAGATGAATTGGAAGAAGTACACCGCAAAAATTTTGAGACACTGAAGAGAAGAACCATTGGTTCGGTTGCCCTCTCCATTCCGTTGGTGCTGATAGGACTGTTTTTTATGAATATCCCGTATGCCAATTACATTATGTGGGCATTGGCAACGCCTGTTGTACTATACTTCGGAAAGCAGTTTTTTGTTGGTGCATTTAAGCAGGCAAAGCACCGTTCTGCCAACATGGATACGCTGGTAGCATTAAGTACAGGCGTGGCATATTTATTCAGTGTTTTTAATACTGTTTATCCGCAATACTGGCATAGCAAAGGCTTACATGCGCATGTTTATTTTGAAGCCGCAGGCGTGGTAATAGCCTTTATTCTCCTGGGCAAAATGCTGGAAGAAAAGGCAAAAGGAAATACCTCATCCGCAATAAAAAAACTCATGGGCTTACAACCAAAAACTGTTACTGTA
>JBBQKO010000386.1:0-3397 GCA_038327005.1 Chitinophagales bacterium
ATGCGAACGGGTATTTGTAGTCTTTCTGCAGTTGCTTCAATGGAGGCAATCAAGTCAAGGTAATGCTCCAGGTATTCCATCGGCGGAATAAAAATATAAATGATGCCGTCTCTTGGTTCAATACACAAGGCTTGTTTGATGGTTTCTACATCATACAATCTTTTTACTTCTGGCTCGGGTTCTGGTTCGTCATCCTTTTCTTTTGCCTTTTTCAACAACTTAAACGGATCCCATTTTTCTTTCTTTTCATCCGGTTTTACTTTTTCCTTTTTGGGCGGATGCAGGGTGATGGTATTATATCTTCCTGCAATGGTTTCATCGTAATGTTCCAGTTCTGGCAATTCATCAAATAAACTTCTTTCTACTTTTTGTGGTTCGTCATCTTTTGCTACTTCGGGTAAAGAATCCAATGGCAATCTTAAACCCATCGGCGAGTTGCCGGGAAGCAGGAATAAATGATCTCTTTTCAACATCCATTTACAACTTTTCCATTTGTTGTTTTCGTGATTCCATTTTAGCGGCAACGCAAAACCTGCAGGCGTATCCAATCCTTTATCCAGCAATTGCATCAATGTTTTTCTTTCCAGTGGATCTTTTAAGTTTACGGTTGACAGATCTACGTTATCGGGTGATTTGCCTTCGGCCCATAAAAAATAAAAAATATCTTCATTTGCCACGGAGATGTTTTCCGGACTAACGGCCAGTTGCCTGGCCAATTCTTTTGTAAATAATCCGGCTTCTTCGTGGGTATATTTTTTTTCGATGATCTCCTGCGCAATCAGCTTGATATTTTTCCAGATCGGGTAATTGTCTTTTCTCCAGAATAAACCATATTGCCACCTTGGCAATGGTTCGCCGGGATACCATTTTCCCTGGCCATAATGGATCATTCCATCGGGTCCAAATTTTTCCCGCAGACGGAAAATAAGTTCGTGCGAAAGGATGCGTTTTTGTTTGCCATCAGCAGTTGTATTCCATTCCTCCGCCTCCATATCATCAATGGATACAAAGGTGGGTTCGCCGCCCATGGTCATTCTTACATCGCCTGCCTCCAGGTCAACATCTACCTTTAAACCGGTGGCGTTGATAACGCTCCATTGCTCCGGAGTATAGGGTTTGGTAACTCTTGGGTCTTCATGAATACGGGTAACGGTATTTGAAAAAGAGAAGAGGGTTTCACATTTATCAGAAGCCCCCACAACCGGCGCTGCACTTGCAAAATCGGGTGTACAAGCCAGTGGAATATGTCCTTCACCTGCAAATAATCCGGAGGTCGGATCAAGGCCAATCCATCCGGCACCGGGAATATATACTTCGGTCCAGGCATGCAGATCGGTAAAATCATTTTCAGGTCCGGAAGGCCCGTCCAGTGATTTAATATCTGCAGTTAGCTGTACGAGATAACCCGAAACAAAACGTGCAGCCAAGCCAAGGTGACGAAGGATCTGCACCAGCAACCAGGCCGAATCCCGGCAGGAGCCCAATTTTTTTTCAAGCGTTTCTTCACAAGTTTGCACGCCCACTTCCATGCGAATGGAGTAGTTGATATCCCTGTTTAATTTTTGATTGATGTACACCAAAAAATCATTGATGGTTTTGGTACTGCGGTCAATTTCGCTGATCCATTTTCTGAGTAGTGCGCCGTATTCTTTAAATTCAAAATAGGGCACCAGTTCCTTTCGCAATTGCTCATCATAGCGGAAAGGATATTTTGCTGCATAATCTTCCACAAAAAAATCAAAGGGATTAATCACTACCATATTCGCAATCAACTCTACTTCTACACTCAGCTCAGTTGTTTTTTCGGGAAATACCACCCTCGCCTGGTAATTGCCAAACGGATCTTGCTGCCAGTTGATAAAATGTTCTGCCGGTGATATCTTAAAGGAATAAGCCTCAATTTTTGTTCGGGAATGTGCCGCTGGCCGTAACCTGAAAATATGCGGCGATAGACTAACCAAACGGTCGTAGGTATAAGTGGTTTTGTGGTTGATTGCTACACGAATTGCCATAATATTATAACTGGTATTTGAAATTAGAAATGTTCGCTGGCAAGCAATTGATATAAAAATACCGGCTTTTTTTAGGGTTACAAAATTTAATGTGGGAATCATTTATTTAAAAGCCGGTTTCGTTAGCTCAAAGTAAATAGGAGAGGTTCTGATGGTAGTTACCTTAGTTTATACTGATCTAGTGAGAGCCTTACTGATAATTTGCTGGCAGAGATTATGTTTTTTATTTTTCCCGATTGTATAAACTCTTTTACCGTTTGCGTAACCAAATAGAAATGATTTCGATGGAATTTTGCAACCACAAAACAAAGTATGAGAAATTTAATAATTACAGTTGTGGGGCTTTTATCAGGATTGAACGTTGTTGCCCAGGTTAATAAAGAAATCGAAACTGATTCCTTCTTTCAACATAAAAGTTTACCGGAATTAACAATTGTTGGTCGTGGTAGCAGCAGTGATTACCAGCAAATGCCCGAGATTGTTGGTACCAATATTTATGCGGGTAAAAAAAATGCGTTGATCGTTTTAGATAATGTAAAGGGCAATGTGGTTACCAATACCATGCGACAGGTGTTGGCCAAAGTGCCGGGTATTCATGTGTGGGAAAGTGATCCGAGTGGTATTCAAATTGGGATCGCTGCAAGAGGCCTTAGCCCCAACAGAAGCTGGGAGTTCAACGTTCGTCAAAATGGATATGATATTTCAGCAGACCCATTTGGTTATCCTGAAGCCTATTACAATCCGCAGTTGCAGGCCGTGCAACGGATAGAAGTGGTGAGAGGACAAGGCTCGCTTCAGTATGGTCCGCAGTTTGGCGGGCTTGTAAACTATATATTACGCAACGGCAGCGATATAGAAAAGCCATTTCAATTTGAAACCCAGCAAACTGTTGGAAGTAATAATTTGCTAAACACCTTCAATGCAGTTGGTGGAAATACAAAGAAGGTTAGCTATTATTCATTTTTTGATCACCGCAATGGCAATGGATGGAGGCAGAACAGCCGCTATTATACCAATGCTGGTTATGGTACTATTACGTACAAAATAAGTCCTAAATTTTCTCTAACGGCTGAAATTATGCACCAGCATGTCCGCAGCCAGCAGGCGGGTGGATTACCGGATAGCCTGGTGTATGCAGATGCTCAAAAAAGTTTTCGCAGCCGCAACTGGTTCGACATCACGTGGACTACTCCCGCTTTAATCGCCAATTATGTTTTCAACCAGCATACCCGGTGGAATACCAAAGTATTTGCTACCATTGGCGACAGAAACAGTGTTGGATTTATTTCATCTATTATCAATAAGGATACCATCAATGCGGCAACAAAAGATTATAATAACCGGATTTTAAATGCTGACAAATACCGGAACTATGCTATGGAGAG
>JBBQKO010000387.1:0-3385 GCA_038327005.1 Chitinophagales bacterium
GCTGGAAAGAAGCCGCCAGGAATACCAGTCGTTGTTTGAACAAAACCCCAATGCCGTTATTTCTTTAAGATTAGGCGGGAACTTTTTTAAGGTGAATGATGTTGCTGCATCCATTGCTGAAACAACCATTGATGCATTGCTACAGCAAAACTTTATAGAGTATATACATCCTGATGATACTAAAAGCGTGTTAGAAAATTTTGAATCAGTTAAAAGTGGTACTTCGAAAACCCACAATACCAAAATAATTACTGCCAAAGGAAATTTAAAACACCTGCGTGTAACCAGCATGCCCATTATAGTGGATACTGAGATTGTAGGGGTGTCGAGCATCCTATCAGATATCACCCGGGAAAAAGCATTAGAAGAAGAACTCCGCTTTCAGTCGCACCTGATCAATGCCATTAAACAAGCAGTGATTGTTACTAATATTGAAGGGGCCATCATTTATTGGAACGATTATGCGGAAGTTTTATATGGTTGGAAAAAAGAAGAAGTGATGGGCAGAAATATCGTAAAGGTACTCCCTGGTGAATTATCAAAGGAAGCTGCCATTGCAATAATGGAAAACCTTAGTAGGGGCGAAAGCTGGACGGGTTCATTCCCTGTTAAAAATAAAGCAGGCGATTTGTTTACAGCTTATGTAAATAACTCTCCCATTTTGGATGCTTCCGGCAATCTATCGGGCATCATTGGTGTAAGCTGGGATATTACCAAAGACTTAGAAACGCAGGCTTACATCAAATTTCAGGCAGGCTTACTGGACACCGTAGAGCAAGCTGTGGTGGCTAGCTTGCTGGATGGCACCATCTATTACTGGAATCATTATGCGGAGGTTTTGTATGGATGGAGTAAGGAAGAAGCCATTGGTAAAAATGCCAGCATGCTGGTGAGTAAAGACCCTTGTTACTCCCAATTGGCGGATGAACTGATGAATCAATTTAATCAGGGTAAAAGTTGGGCTGGTGAATTTACCGTACTGAATAAACAAGGGATTAGCTTCCCGGTATTTAGCGTGAATTCGCCTATCTATAACAGCAACCAGGAATTGACCGGTATCATCGCAGTTTCTTATGATATTTCAGCAAGAGTAGCAGCAGCGCAACAAAAAGAGTTTGAACGGTTGGATAAGGAAGCACTGATAAATTCTACGAGTGATTTAATTTGGAGTGTAAGCAAAGACTTCAAACTAATTGCAGCCAATAAGGCGTTTGTAGATTTGATGAAAATGTACACCGGTAAGGATATAAAGCCTGGTGACGGATTGCATGATCCGGCGGATATTCCTGTTGAATACATTGAAATATGGCAAAAGCAATATAGTCGTGGTTTGGCAGGAGAGTCATTCACCTTTGAATTTTATACACCCGAGGAAGCGGGAATGAAGGAAGCCTGGTCAGAAACTACCATAAACCCAATTGCCAATAATGAAGAAGTGATCGGTATTGCCTGCCATAGCAGAAATATCACGGATCGTAAACTCTTTCAAAAAACACTGCTCGATATAAATGTAAAACTGGAGACGGCCCAGCAAATTGCAAAACTTGGCTATTGGGAAAGGGATCTTAAAACAAACAGTTTTTTCTGGTCGGAGCAAACCAGGAAAATATTGAATCTTCCGGAAAACATTACCAGCAGCAGTTTTGAATCACTTATGGAAATCATTCACCCGGACGACAAGCAGAGGGTATTAGATTCCGCTACCGTTGATAATGTTGAATTATCCAACTCAATAGAATACAGAATAATACTAAACGATAATACTGAAAAAAATATAGAGTCCATTCGTTCATTAATAAAACATGAAAACGGATTGCCCGTAAGAATTGAAGGAACACTGCAGGACATTACCGAAAGGAAATTGATTGAAGAAGCTATCCGGGAAAGTGAAGAGCGTTTCAGGATAATGTTTTCAAAAGCACCTTTGGGTATGGCATTGATTGATTCACTAAATGGAGACGTTTATGATGCCAATGAACGATTTGGTGCAATCACTGGAAGAACCATTGATGAATTAAAAAAAATCGACTGGATGCAAATCACTCACCCGGACGATGTGCAGGAAGACCTGGATAATATGAAACTACTCAATGAGAAAAAAATCCCCGGGTTTACTTTGCAAAAAAGATATATCCGTCCGGATAAATCCATCGTGTGGATACAAATGTCCATCGCTCCAGTTGATTCAAAAGATGCGTTGCATCCCAAGCACCTTTGTATGGTAGAAGATATTACCGAAAGAAGAGCGGCAGAGCAAACCATACAACTTAGCAATGAAAGATTTAACATGGTATCCAAAGCTACCAATGATGCCATCTGGGATTGGGATATGGTGACTGGTAATGTAACAAGAACCGGTACCGGAATGGAAAATATGTTTGGCTATAATTCTGATGAGGCATCCGCCGACAATAACTTCTGGTTTAGTAAAGTGCATCCCGAAGATTTGGAAAAAGTATTGAGCAGAAGAGAAATTATTTTTTCAGAAGTGAACAATACTTTTTGGGAAGGTGACTACCGGTTTTTAAAAGCAAACGGTCAGTATGCGTATGTGAATGACAAAGGGTTTATCATTCGGGATGAAGCGGGCAGGGCAGTGCGAATGATCGGGGCACTGCAGGACATTTCGCACAGGAAAGAAGCAGAGTTAATGTTAAAAGATCTAAACGAGCAACTGGAAAAAAGAGCTGAACAATTGGAAACATCTAATAAAGAGCTGGAGAGCTTTGCATACATAGCCTCTCACGACTTGCAGGAGCCACTTAGAATGGTTAGCAGCTTTTTGAAATTATTGGAAAAGAAATACAAAGGGCAGTTGGACGATACTGCAAATAAGTACATTCATTTTGCCGTGGATGGTGCTGACCGGATGAAAAAATTAATACTCAATTTGCTGGAATATTCAAGAGTTGGTTCCAGCGATTATGTAATTGCCGATACAGACATGAATGAGGTGATGGATGATGTACTGCATACATTTAAAAGTGCCTTGAAAGAACTGGATGCAACGGTAACAGTAGTTTCTTCACTTCCGGTGTTGCCCAATACAAGGAAATTGCAAATGGGGCAATTGATGCAAAACCTGGTGGGCAATGCATTAAAATATCACGGTGATGCTAAACCCATTATCACCATTGACGTAATAGAAAATGAATCCGAATGGGTGTTTACTGTAAAAGACAATGGCATTGGTATTGATCAACAGTATTCAGAAAAGATATTTATCATTTTTCAGCGTTTACACAACCAGGATGAATATTCAGGCACCGGCGTTGGATTGTCTGTCTGTAAAAAAATTGTTGAAAAGCACGGTGGTAAAATTTGGGTAGATTCATCTCCGGGAGAGGGGAGTACCTTTTTCTTTACTTACCCAAAAAACACAAAA
>JBBQKO010000388.1:0-3376 GCA_038327005.1 Chitinophagales bacterium
ATGGGCGAAGTGGTACTATACGATCGCAAGCCAACGGAAGAAATCAGGGAAGTCTTCAACGATGATATCCATACCGGTTACAATCCTTTGTATCCTTTTGGGCATGGCTTAAGTTACACCAGTTTTGAGTACAGTGAGCTGAAATTAAATACCACCCAATTAACCGGTAACGAAAATTTAACCATTACGGTTAATGTGAAAAATACGGGTGTACGGGATGGTAAGCATACAGTTGAATTATACAGCAGGGACATGTATGCCAGTATAACACCTAACATGAAACGCTTAAGAGCTTTTCAGAAAATTGAACTGAAAGCCGGTGAAAGTAAATCGGTTACTTTTCAGCTTAATAAGGATGACCTTGCCTTTGTAAATGCACAATTAAAAACAGTAACAGAACCCGGAGATTTTAAAGTGATGGTGGGTAAATTGAGTGCTGGTTTTAAGTATAATTAAAAACGAATATTTATAAGATACGCTCATGGAGTGATGTAGTAATCTTCTAAAATTTGACAATTTAGATTAATCGTAATACCATTTGATTGGCTAATTTCAATATTTGAAGTTTAAATTGAAACAGTCAAAAATTGTACACAATTTCATTCAATCATACCTCTATAAAAAGCAATTACGAGATCATGCAGCCAATAAAAAAAAACACCATTTTATTTTTTGGAGATTCCATTACACAGGCTGGTGCAGAAGGCCATGGTTACATAAACCAGCTACAACAAATGGTGAATGACACCATCGAAGAAAATAATTACGAATTGATTGGTGCTGGTATCAACGGCAACAAGATTGGCGATCTTTACCAGCGAATGGATAAGGATGTGATTGCCAGGAAGCCTGATATCGTCGTGATTTATATTGGGATCAATGATGTGTGGCACAAAACATCCGGCAACGGAACATCCATTGCAAAATTTGCAGAATTGTATGAGGCCCTGATAAAAAAATTACAGGCAAATAATATCGCTGTAGCAATTTGTACCACTTCTGTTATCGGAGAAAAAAAAATGAATGGCAATGCGCAGGATACAGACCTGGATTCTTATTCATCCGTTATAGTAAGTCTGTCCGCAACAATGAACTGCTTGCTGGTAAATTTAAGAATTGCATTCAAAAAACATTTGGCTAATAATAATCCTGATGATAAGCAATCCGGCATACTTACTACAGATGGTGTACATTTGAATGATGGTGGAAATGAATTGGTAGCAGCGGAAATGCTCAAAGTATTGATCGCCCGTTAGCCGGTATTGGTTTGCTTTTTTTGAATAGAAAAATTGAAATAGACAGGAATATGAAATGTTGTAATGTACTATTTATTTTACTCTGCATTTCACAGTGTTTCAATTGAAGTGCTGGAAAAATTCGGGAACTCGTTAAACTATTTATGCTTGAAGGAATGCTATAAACGTTGCGATGGTTAAATTGATTTATATGAGTATCCGGTATTGTAAAGTAATTAACCAGCTTTTGAAAAATTACATAAAAATGTTGAACGGAAATAAATATACTGCCATTATATATAGCCTGCTATCGTTTGTGTCAACGATTTCGTATGCCCAGCAGGCAATGAATCTGACTGATGCTAAAGCGACGGAAGAAACAAAGGCGTTGTATCGCAATCTACATAGGCTATCTGAAAAGCACATTCTTTTTGGACACCAGCATGCAACCGAATATGGTCATGGCTGGTACGGAGACAATGATCGTTCTGATGTAAAATCGGTTACCGGATCGCACCCGGCAGTAATAGGTGTGGATTTTAGCGGACTCTCTGGCAGGCCAGATAGCATGATCGAAAAAGAAAAAATTTCTTTGAGAAAAAATATCACAGCCACTTATAACCGCGGCGGTGTCACTACCATCAGTTGGCATTTTAATAATCCAGTGTCAGCAGGCGGTTTTTACTGGAAAGATTCGGTATCGCTGCCTGCGGTAAAATACCTCATACCGGGTGGTGCAGCGCACGAAAAGTACAAAGCCATCCTTCGCAATATGGGTGAATTTGTAAATACCATTAAGGGAGCGGATGGCAAATTGGTGCCGATGATATTTCGACCATGGCACGAATTTGATGGCGATTGGTTTTGGTGGGGTAAAGCACATTGTACCACAGCAGAATTTACATCGTTGTGGAAGTTTACCGTCACCTATCTTAGAGACAGTATGGGCGTTCACAATTTGATTTATGCGTTTTCACCGGATTGTAAATTTACAAATGAAGCACAATACCTTGAAAGATATCCAGGAAATGAATGGGTAGATATGGTAGGTGTAGATAACTACGCAGACTTTGGACGAGATGGAAAATATGATCTGGATGCTGGTATCAGAAAACTAACAGTTGTTTCAGACTTTGCAAGGAAAGTCAATAAGCTGGCGGCATTCACCGAAACGGGTTTGGAATCTATCCCCAATACCACCTGGTGGACGGAGACTTTGCTAAAGGCATTGCAAACAAAAAATCTCCGGCTTGCTTATGTGTTGGTATGGAGGAATGATGCTAAAAGTGCAACTCATTTTTATGCCCCTTATCCCGGCCAGATAAGCGAATCCGATTTTTTAAAATTTTACAATGACCCATTTACGTTATTTGAAAAAGACCTCAAAGGTGTTTATAAATAGAAAGAAATAAAACGAACCGAAATAAAAAACATTCAATCAAAAATCAATGAAAAGAATCAGTATTGTTTTACTCTGCATGGGTATTGTGCATCTCAGTATCGCCCAACCTGTAAAAACCCATGGCCAGTTAAAGGTAACCGGACCGCAATTGATGGATCAAAATGACCAACCGCTTGTACTCAATGGAATGAGCTTTGGCTGGAGTTGTTTTCACCCCCGGTTTTATACTGCAGCTACAGTAAAATGGCTACACAAAGATTGGAAATGTAATGTAGTAAGAGCCGCATTGGGTGTTGAGCCAGACAATGGCTATTTAAAGGATTCGGCGAAGTCAAAACAGTTGATTAAAACCGTGGTGGAAGCAGCAATCGATGAAGGTATTTATGTAATCATCGATTGGCATAGCCATAATATCAATTTAAAAGAAGCGAAGGAGTTTTTTAAAGAAATGGCCACCTTGTATAGTAAGTATCCCAATATCATTTACGAAATCTTCAATGAGCCTGATTATGAAACATGGCCCGAAGTAAAAAAGTATTCTACTGAAATTATCTCCACCATCCGAGCCATCGACTCCAACAATATCATTTTAGTGGGCAGTCCTCATTGGGACCAGGATATCAATTTACCAGCCGAAGATCCAATTTATGGATTTAAAAATCTGATGTACACCGTTCATTTTTATGCGGCTACGCACAAGCAATTTTTGCGTGACAGAACTGATGCCGCAATAGCGAAA
>JBBQKO010000389.1:0-3336 GCA_038327005.1 Chitinophagales bacterium
TCAATTTTTGTAAGCTATATTTTTGCTGTTTTTTACTGGAAAGATCTTGCCCGGTTAAATGAGAAAAGGGTGAGCCATTTGTGGTTTAAAGCTGCGCTGGTATTCAATGTGGTATCCTCCATCGGCGCATTTGGATTGGCCTACATGATGGCCAACAAAATAGCGGTACAAAACTGGTACCTGGCAGCCGTTTATTTCTTTTTGCATTTTCAATACAACGGTTGGTTCCTGTTTGCCGGCATGGGTTTGCTGGTGGCTAAGTTAGAATATAGCAATGTGTCTGTTAAAAAGCTTCGAATGGCTTTCGGGTTTTTTTGTGTTGCTTGTGTGCCGGCTTATCTTTTGTCTGCTTTGTGGCTTCCCATTCCACAATTCATTTATTTTATTGTGGTAGCTGCTGTTGCAGCGCAACTGGCTGGCTGGTGGCTGATGGTAAAGGAATTCATTCGGTGCCGTATGTTTATCAACAATAATTTTTCAAAATATGGAAAAACTCTTTTGTTGCTTTCAGCCATTGCTTTTTCAATAAAGCTGTTACTGCAAACGGGTTCAGTCCATCCGGCCCTAAGCCAGTTGTCTTATGGTTTCAGACCCATCATCATTGGGTATCTCCACCTCGTTTTATTGGCGGTTACCAGCATTTTTATAATTGGGTATATCGTCTCTTTTGAATTGGTACCGGTAACCAAAGTTTTAATTACAGGTGTTTTTATATTTGTTGCAGGTATCGTCATCAACGAGTTGTTGCTGATGATACAAGGCGTAGGCGGAATGTCCTACACCAGCATACCTCATATTGATCTTTTGTTATTATTTGCGGCGATGATTTTATTAACAGGTATCAGTATTGTGTTTGTTGCTTGTTTGCGAAAACCTGTTTCCGGATAGTGCACATTGCAGTCCAATGCAGCAACTTTGTACAAATAGAAATCCCCGCTATAAGCAGGGATTTTTATTATAAATTGTTTTTATGCTAAACTGCTATATCCGCCATATCCGGGATGTCTACGGCTTTGTAGTCCCCTGCATCCAATTTCTTTTTGGTTGCGGCAAATGCCTCCAGTGTAATATCAATATCCTCATCGGTGTGTACTGCTGTTGGAATGAGCCTATAAATAATATCCCCTTTTGGAATTACCGGATAAACAACAATCGAACAAAATACATGATAGTTTTCCCGCAGGTCCATTACCATTTGAGTAGCTTCAGGCACATCCCCTTTCATGTAAATGGGGGTAACGGGTGAGTTGGTATCACCAATATCAAAACCTCTTTCTTTCAACCCATTTTGCAGACGGCTTACATTGTGCCATAATTTTTCTCTCAGTTCCGGCATGGTAATAACCATTTCCATCCGCTTCAACATTCCTTCTACAATCATCAATGGCAAGCTCTTGGCAAATATTTGAGAGCGGGTATTGTAACGTAAATATTTCATGACCGCTTTTGGTCCTGCGATAAATGCACCAATGCTTCCCATGCTTTTTACAAAAGTACTGAAGTAAAGATCCACCCCATCCTGGCAACCTTGCGCCTCATCCGCACCGGCACCGGTTGGTCCCATATAACCAAATCCATGTGCATCATCAATCAATAAACGGAATTGGTATTTTGATTTGGTAGCCACAATTTCTTTTACAATGCCCTGCTCGCCATCCATTCCAAATACACCTTCTGTAATTACTAAAATGCCACCGCCCGATTTTTCGATCATCTTTTCGGCACGTTGCATTTGCTTTTCAAAATCTTCAATATTGTTGTGTTTAAAGGCGTAGGTATGACCCATGTGCAAACGAATGCCATCAATGATACAGGCGTGTGCTTCTGCATCGTACACAATGATATCCCTGCGGTTTACCAATGCATCAATGCAGCTCATAATACCCTGGTAGCCGAAGTTGAGCAACATGCTGTCTTCCCTGTTTACAAATTTGCTAATTACTTTTTCCAGTTCTTCGTGTTTGGCACTGTTGCCACTCATCATCCTTGCGCCCATCGGGTTACCCATTCCGTATTTTGCTGCTGCGTCTGTGTCCACTTTTCTTACCTCCGGATCATTCACTAATCCTAAATAATTATTGAGACTCCATACGATCATTTCTTTACCTCGGAACTGCATTCTTGGCCCCAGTTCTCCTTCCAGTTTGGGAAATGCAAAATAACCATGTGCCCGGTCCATGTGCTGACCCAGGGGTCCGCCATCTTTTACTAATTTTTCAAAAACGTCTGCCATAAATTATTGGGTTATTTGTTACTTGTTATTACAGGTACTTATAATGTATGTTATCCTGGTAAGCTTCGTGTACAGGATTTCATTAAACAGCCTGTAAATAGATGGGCAAATTTAAGGCATTGATGGCAAAAATGAATAGAGTGTATTCAAATTCTTATATAGGGTTACTAATTTTTCCATCGGACTTTCGCAATAGATAGTGCTCTTCTCACAGCACGTCAATCATTTAGTCGTGCTGTGAATGTTTTCAAATTTTTAAATAAGGCTGCCAGGTTTTATAACTTTTGCCGCAGTTCGCTTTACGCCAAATGAATAACATTCTGGTAACAGCCGCCAATGATTTATATCAGGGTGCATACAATTACCTTTGCCAAAATTTTATATTTATGGTTCGAAGAATTTATGCTGCTACCTGTTTTTTAATGCTGATTGCTGTTGGTTCGTTTGCACAAACTTCTGGCGAAAAGCTGTCTGCTGCACCCAAAAAAATAACAGCCGCAAAGTCTGTAATGGACCATGGGCCCAAACTGGTGGTAGGTATCGTGATAGACCAGATGCGTTGGGATTATCTGGTTCGGTTTAGTAAATTATACACGGCCAATGGATTTAAAAGGATGATAAAAAGTGGCTTTAGTTGTGATAATACTTTCATCCCTTACATGCCAACTTATACCGCTCCCGGACACGCTTGTGTTTACACTGGCAGCGTGCCCGCCATAAATGGTATCATCGGAAATAACTGGTATGATAAAACCTCTAATACTAATGTGTATTGCACCGATGATACTACGGTGCAAACGGTTGGAATTACTTCCAATGCGGGTAAAATGAGTCCTAAAAATATGTGGACTACTACCATTACAGACGAACTGCGGTTGAGCAATAATTTTAAAAGCAAGGTGATTGGTATTGCATTGAAAGACAGGGGGTCCATTCTGCCTGCTGGCCATAGCGCCAATGCAGCTTACTGGTATGATAATGGCAAATGGATCACGAGCACGCATTATATGAACGAATTGCCGCAATGGGTAAACCAGGAAAATGCAAAAGATTTGCCCGGTAAATACATGAGTAAGGACTGGAACACATTGCTACCTATTGAA
>JBBQKO010000390.1:0-3327 GCA_038327005.1 Chitinophagales bacterium
GGTGCAGTACTATGCCAAACGGCCGCAGGTGCAAGAAAGGCTGACCATGCAGATAGGCAAAGAACTACAACAGATATTGGGAACACAAGATGTGGCAGTAGTAATAGATGCTAAACACCTATGTGTAGCCAGCCGTGGAGTAGAAGACGATACATCCAGCACAGTAACCGCTTTTTACGGCGGTGCATTCAAACAAGAAGAAAAAAAGACCGAATTTTTGAGATACCTGGAATTGAAAACAAGTTTTTAGTTTGTTTTTTTGTTGTCGGAGTTCCAATGTATAGCGATATGCACTACGTTAGCCCTGAGATGCCGGTCCAAATCCGGGCTTTTATATTTTATATAGCGTACGCTTGTTTAGTTTTTACATCTGCCACAGGCGCAGGAATGAGGCGTGAGTTAAGTGCAAAGCTTTCCTGTGCCGTGTAGTAATTACTATTTGGCATCCGTGTCTGGTTTTCTTTTCCCTCAGCCACAACTCCATCTTGCGCCTCCTTATTAATACCTTCAATCACTGTCAATACCCACTTCATGTGGAAGCATTTAAACTAAAATGCCTCCTAAAAATCACCAGCTTTCTTATCTTTCCTAAAATCATTTAATTTTGCGTTTTATTAGCAAAAGCACCAACATTCAATGAACGAACGGCTCAAACAACTTTCCCAGGAATTAAAAGGCGAATTATATTTTGACAATACCATGCGGATCCTATACGCAACCGATGCATCCGCTTATCGTGAAATGCCGCTGGCGGTGGCCATTCCCCAATCAATTGAAGACCTCAAAAAATTAATACATTTTGCAAGGGCTGAAAAGACTTCGCTGATACCACGTACTGCTGGTACTTCGCTTGCAGGGCAGGTGGTTGGTAATGGGATAGTAGTGGATGTATCCAAAAATTTTACAAAAATTATCGAGCTAAACGAGCAGCAGCATTGGGTTCGGGTGCAGCCAGGAGTAATCCGGGATGAACTGAATATGTTTTTAAAACCGCATGGTTTATTCTTTGGTCCGGAAACCTCCACGGCCAACCGGGCCATGATGGGCGGTATGGTGGGCAACAATTCCTGCGGATCCAACTCGGTTGTTTACAGAAGTGTGCGGGAACACCTGATTGAAGTAAATGCTTTATTGAGTGATGGTAGCGAAACCATTTTCAAAGCGTTGAACCTGGATGAATTTCATGCGAAATGTGAAGGTGATCACCTGGAGGCAAAAATCTACCAGTCGATCCGCTCTCAATTAAGCAATTACGATAACCAGCAGGAAATCCGGAAAGAGTTTCCAAAAAAATCGGTAGAGAGAAGAAACACGGGTTATGCGGTAGATATTCTATTGGATTCTGCGCCCTTTACTGCTGGTGAAGAAGATTTTAATTTTTGCAAACTCATTGCAGGATCGGAGGGAACCCTTGCTTTTATAACAGAAATAAAGCTGAATGTAAGCCCATTGCCACCTGGAGAAACAGGGTTGCTCTGCGTTCATTTTAACAGCATCGATGAATCATTGCGGGCCAACCTGATTGCCATGAAATATAAGCCCAGTGCCAGTGAGCTGATAGATCATTATATACTGGAATGTACCAAGGATAACATTGAACAAAACAAGAATCGCTTTTTTGTAGAAGGTGATCCGGGAGCAATTTTAGTGATAGAATTTGCAAGATCGAACCGGGAAGAAATTACTGAAATAGCTGCGCAGGTTGAGGCTGAAATGCGTGCTGCGGGTTTGGGGTATCATTTCCCGTTATTGTTTGGCAGCGATAGTAAAAAGATATGGACACTCCGGAAAGCAGGACTTGGACTACTGGGAAATTTACCAGGTGATGAAAAGGCGGTTCCGGTTATTGAAGATACCGCAGTGGATGTAGCGGACCTTCCGGCTTACATTGCAGAGTTTAATGAAATACTTACGAAATACAATTTGCATGCGGTGCATTACGCCCACGCCGGATCTGGTGAAATACATCTACGTCCCATCCTCAATCTTAAAACCGTAGAAGGGAATCAATTATTCAGAACCATAGCGGAAGAGATTGCTACGCTGGTGAAAAAATATGATGGATCACTAAGTGGTGAGCATGGTGATGGCAGATTGCGGGGTGAATTTATTAAGCAGATGGTGGGTCCCAAAAATTATGAATTGTTGAGAACCATCAAACGTACCTGGGATCCTGAAAATATCTTTAATCCAAATAAGATTGTAGATACACCTTCCATGAATACGATGTTGCGTTACACACCGGGTCAAAAAACGCCGGAGTTTAAAACCGTTTTCCGCTACCACAATCAGGATGTATTGCAACATGCCGAACAATGCAACGGGTCTGGCGATTGTCGTAAAACACATTTATCAGGAGGTACCATGTGCCCATCTTTTATGGCCACCAAAAATGAAAAAGATACCACAAGGGCACGAGCAAATATATTGCGGGAGTTTTTAACCAATTCGGATAAAATGAATCGTTTTGATCATAAAGAAATTTATGAGGTGATGGATTTATGTTTGAGTTGTAAAGGATGCAAATCGGAATGTCCAAGTAATGTGGATGTAGCCAAACTGAAGGCAGAGTTTTTGCAACAATATTATGACGCCAATGGAGTGCCATTCCGATCAAAATTAATTGCCAATTTTAGTGCTGCTGCAAAGTTGGGTGCCGTAATGCCGGGTGTTTATAATTTCATGATGACTACACCCTTCATCAGCAATACCATCAAGCGCATTGTTGGATTTGGGGTGAAGCGATCTATGCCAACTTTGTATAAAACCACCTTAGTAAAGTGGTATAAAAAAAGGAAAAAAGCAGACACCACCACCTATACTAAAAAAGTGTATTTATTCTGTGATGAGTTTACCAATTTCAATGATACTACAATCGGTATTAAAGCAATTCTGCTGTTAGAAAAATTGGGATATGAAGTTATCATCCCTAATCATGAAGAGAGTGGGAGGGCCTGGTTGTCCAAAGGATTGCTCCGGGATGCGCAAAAAATTGCCAATAAAAACATTTCAATTCTTAGTAAACTAGTTACTGCTGAAACACCACTGGTTGGGATAGAACCTTCGGCGATCCTTACTTTCAGGGATGAATACATTGATCTGGCTTCGGATGCCAATTTTGAAGCGTCTAAGCAATTGGCAAAAAATGTATTTCTGATAGATGAATTTATTGCCAACGAAATGGATAAAGGAAATATTGACCAGGCATTGTTTACTAAAGAAGAAAGATTGATTAAACTACATGGCCATTGTCAGCAAAAGTCCATTTCGTCTGTTACGCCTTCTGTAAAAATGATGTCGTTTCCGCCCAATTATAAAGTAGAAACG
>JBBQKO010000391.1:0-3306 GCA_038327005.1 Chitinophagales bacterium
GGTGACCGTGTTTTTATGATGGAAAATACCTGGTACACGGTGATCTCACCGGAAAGCTGCAGCAGCATCTTGTGGCGCAATTGGGATAATAAAGAAACCGCCGCACAACAACTGCGTTTAACCGGCGAGGATATGCTGAAATTTGGCCTCGTAGATGGTGTGATACCTGAGCCAGATGGCGGTGCACACTGGGATTACCAGGGGGCGGCAGACTTGTTGAAAGGATACCTGAAACCTGTCATTGAAACATTAAAAGAAATGAATCCACAGCAACGTTGCGACGAGCGAATAGAAAAGTTTTGCAAAATGGGATTCTGGGATGAGCTGCCTGTTTCAAGCGAAGTGATCTCTTCTGTCCAACCGCCCTTTGCGATTGGAGAATAAATGGAATTTTTAGATACCATTCTGGTTGACAGATTGATAAAAGTTTATATTTTGGATTACGATCAATTGAATCCTTCTAAATAAAAGAATACAAACCGGCATTTGCAAAAATGCCGGTTTAATGTTTCTACAAGAGTTGCAGCACCTAACGCAAATAAGTTCCAGGCATCTAATACCTTTACCACAAAGCAAACCACACCTGCCAAATTTATTATTTTATCGCACAATGGTTCGCCCTTAGGGCTATGGGGCTTATCTTTGATGAAAGAAAAATGCTATGCTTAAAGTCGGTGCTTTTGGAGTTGGTCACCTGGGTAAATTTCACCTGAATAATTGGAAAGAAATTGAAGGAGTAGAATTGGTCGGTTTTTTTGACCCTGGTGAGGAGAATGCCAAAGAGGTAATTGAAAAATACCAGCTTACCCGTTTTACTGATGCAGAAAAATTGATGGATGCCTGCGACGTGGTGGATATTATTGCCCCTACCACTTATCATTTTGAATTGAGCAAATTAGCCATCACAAAAGGCAAACATGTTTTTGTAGAAAAGCCATTGGCCAACACCATGTATGAAGCAAGAGAACTGGTGAAACTTGCCAAAGAAGCCAATGTGAAATTTCAGGTTGGCCATGTAGAACGTTTTAACCCTGCATTTTTAGCATTGAAAGGTCATAACATTAATCCAATGTTTATAGAAGTGCATAGGTTGGCCCAGTTTAATCCACGTGGCACCGATGTAAGTGTGATACTTGACCTGATGATTCACGATATCGATATTATCCTTAGTTTGGTAAAAAGCAATGTAAAGTCTATTTCCGCCAATGGTGTAGCAGTAATGAGCGACACCCCGGACATTGCCAACGTGCGCATTGAGTTTGATAATGGTTGTGTGGCCAATCTTACCAGTAGCAGAATCTCCATGAAGAAAATGCGTAAAATGCGTTTGTTTCAAAAGGATGCCTACATCGGTATCGACTTTTTAGAAAAGAAAACAGAGGTTATAAAACTCAATAGTCCGGAAGATAAAAATGTATTCACCTTCGACATTGAAACCAACAACGGAAAAAAAACAATCGCAATAGCCAATCCTATCGTAGAAGATGGCAATGCGATTAAACTTGAATTACAGGCATTCAAAAATGCAATCGTTCAAAATACAGAAACACCTGTTACCGTGTTGGATGGCTTCAGGGCCATGGATGTTGCGCACCAAATTCTTGAAAAGATTGGCAATGCACATGCGTAATTGTATTTTTCATCTATTTACCCAATACCCGAAAATCGTATTTTGAATCAGCCCCGTATAAATATTAGTTGGTATATACTTGGTGATATTTTAGGCGCAATCATCACCTGGATAGGATTTTATTTTTTACGCACCGTAATATACAACGACGAGTTTTTCATGCCCACTGGCTTCTATTTTGGAGCTATATTATACATCTTTGGATGGCTTAGTTTACACTTTTTAAGCGGAGCCTATGAAATGGTATATCACAAATCAGGTATAACTGAAATATTAAGAACCCTGATTGTTTGCATTATTGGATGCCTTGTATTGTTATTCATTTTTATTTTGAAAAACCCCCACGAAAAAAGCAGTTACTACTATGAAGAATTTTACAGCTTAATGATTCCGGTATTTTTAACCACCGTATTCCTTCGTTTGCTTTTTTTACAAATTGGATTAAAGCAATTAAAAAACAAGACGGTGTTCTTTAATGTATTGCTGATCGGATCCGAAAAAAACGCTGGTCAGTTTTATAAAACATTTACCAATACCAATGAGATTTCCGGGTATAGCATCAATAGCTTTTTAAATATCAACGGCAACGGAACGGAGGTGTTACCACTTAGCATAAAAAAATACAATAATCTTGATAAAATAGAAGCCATCATTGCAGACAACTCTATTGAAGAAGTAATCATTACGATAGAAAAAAATGAACGCACACTGCTGACCGAAATCCTAAAACGCCTGAGTGATAAGGATGTCAACATAAAAATTACGCCCGATGTGCTCGATATCATAAGCGGCGCTGTACAAACCAGCAATGTAATGGGCGTACCACTGATTGATGTACACAGTGGCCTGCTGCCCAGTTGGCAAAAAAACATCAAGCGGTTTATTGATATCATTACCGCAGCGATTGGAATAGTGGTGCTTTCTCCCCTGTATTTATATGCAGCCATACGCACAAAATTATCATCCAAAGGCAGCATCTTTTTCTTTCAGGAAAGAATTGGTTACAAGGGTAAGGCATTTACCATTTACAAATTTAGAAGCATGATTCAAGATGCAGAAAAAGAGGGTCCTTTACTCAGCAGTGATGACGATATCCGCATCACCAGTTGGGGTAAAGTAATGCGCAAATGGCGACTTGATGAATTACCACAACTCATCAACATTTTAAAAGGCGAAATGAGCCTCGTGGGCCCCCGGCCAGAAAGAAAATTTTACATCGATCAAATCGTACAGCAACATTCTGAATACAATTATTTATTTAAAGTAAAACCCGGCATCACCAGTTGGGGCATGGTAAAATTTGGTTATGCCTCTTCGGTAAGCGAAATGATTGAAAGAATGACTTTTGATTTAATGTATATCGAAAATGTATCCATAGCACTCGACCTTAAAATCATGATACACACCATCAGAATCATCATGGCAGGGAAAGGCAAATAACGGGTGATTTTATTAGCCGCTTCAGAAATCCTGATTACCAATTTTAATGTTAAAAATTTTATAGTAGTTTGGCATTGCCAATTTTGAAAGCACATAAAAAAACAAATACAAACTTTTAAACAAACTGCACCAGATTAAAAGACCAACATTTTGTTCGTATTGGAACAATATTTTTTTTGAGCCCGGCTTTATAAAATCTATTAAACTTGAGTGGCAAATGTGATTTTATTATTCAT
>JBBQKO010000392.1:0-3303 GCA_038327005.1 Chitinophagales bacterium
AAACCCCGGATGGCACTTACAAATATTTTTATGATAGGGCAAGTATCAGCTACAATAAAAATGGAGAGCCCGAAAGGATACTCGGTATCATGCAGGATATTACCGATCGTATAAAAATTGAGCAAAAATTAGTGAAGGAAAAAGAATTATCTGATTCCATTATCAATAATTTGCCCGGCGTATTTTTCCTAATTGGCCCCGAAAGGAATTTTCTAAGGTGGAATAAAAATTTGGAGATTGTATCCGGTTACAGTCACCAGGAAATAACCCCACTAGATCCTTTTAGTCTGTTTCCCGAACCCGAACGCAATGCTGTAGCAGAAAAAATAGCAAATGCTTGCACAAAGGGTGAAGACAGAATAGAGTGTAATTTTCTCCGAAAAAATATGCACTTAGTACCCTGTTATATAACCGGCGTTAGGGTGGAGTATGAGGGCGAAACATGTTTAATGGGATTTGGCTTGGATTTTTCTGATAAGGTTGCTTCTGAGAAAAAATTAAAAGAAAATGAAGAGAAATTCCGTTGCCTGGTGGAGCATGCGGCTGATAGTGTGATCATTATAAATGAAGAAGGATACCCTTCCTATGTTTCTCCTTCGCTGGGAAGAATTTTGGGATACAAAGATGCCGAATTAATGCAGATGAATGTATCGGAATTAACCCACCCTGATGAAGCGGAAGCTATCAACAAAGTATTTCAGGAAGTAATGCAAAATCCGGGGGTTCCGATTAAGGGGCATTATTCAAAAATTCGTCATAAAGATGGCAGTTGGCGTTGGTTTGAGGATACAATCACCAATATGTTACACATTCCGGCTATTAACGGAATTGTCGAAAATGTGAGAGATGTTACCGAAAAACTTGAAATAGAAAGAAGGATCATCAATGAAAAAGAATTATCTGATACCGTGATCAACGGCCTGCCAGGTATTTTTTATTTGTATGATAAAAATGGAAAGTTTATCCGTTGGAATAAAAATTTCGAAACGGTAACGGGTTATAGTGCGGATGAAATTAGTCGGATGACTCCACTTGATTTTTATGATGACGACTTAAAGGATTTGGTAAAAGAAAGAATTGATTCAAATTACTATAAACAGAATGCTGGTATTGAATTAGAGCTATTGACAAAAGCGCACCAGAAAATTCCTTTTTATATTAATTCGCTTGTAATAAAATATGATGAGGCAGCCTGTGTAATGGGAATGGGAATTGACGTTACAGACCGGCGTAAAATTGAACAGGAACTAATTGTATCCAATCGTCATCTCGAGCAGAAGGCAACAGCGTTAAAAAATTCATTTGCAGAACTGGAGCAGTTTGCCTACATCGTTTCGCATGATTTACAGGAACCGCTTAGGATGGTGTCTAGCTTCCTGGTATTACTGGAAAAAAATTATAAATCAAAACTGGATGAAAGAGGTGAAAAATATATTCACTTTGCGGTAGATGGTGCCGAAAGAATGAAGCAACTGATTATGGATTTGCTGGAGTATTCCCGAACAGGCACTAATAAAGATATCCCTTCAGACACGGATATGAATGAAGTATTGGTAGATTTATTAAATGTATTGCGGAATTCAATCAAAGAGCACCAGGCTGTTGTGGAGGTGGATGATCTACCAATATTGCCCAATACCAGCCGGGTTCAGATGTTTCAGTTAATGCAAAACCTTGTAGGGAATGCCCTGAAATATCATGGCGATAAAAAGCTGTTGATAAAAATTAAAGTGAGAGATGATGGTAACCAATGGATCTTTTCTGTGCAAGACAATGGTATTGGTATAGACTCTAAGTATTTTGAAAAAATATTTGTCATTTTTCAACGTTTACACAGCCGCGATGAGTTTTCCGGAACAGGAATCGGCCTTGCCATTTGCAAAAAAATTGTAGATAAACTGGGAGGTAAAATATGGGTGGAGTCTAAACGTGATGTTGGCAGTACTTTTTATTTCAGTGTTTCAAAAGGCATGGCTTAATGCTGCCCAAAATGCAGCTCAAATGAAATCCTAAATGTATCCGTGGATAGTAAGTGTCTGCCAAACTGGGATTTTTAAACGGCAGAAATGATTCAATTAATGTCAATGGCTTTTAGCAAGCGAAAGAAAATCTAATAAATCGGAAGCAAATTTCCTTGGATGCGAAAAATGAATATTGTGTGCAGTGTTTTCATAAAGAATGTGTTTTACAAAACCGGGATGCTTTTTTTGTAATGCGCTGTTTTCCTTTTCAAAGGGAAAGATATCCTCTTCGCTGATTGGGTCAAGTATCAAAACAGGTACACACAAATTCCGAAAAATAATTTTTGGTTCAATCAGTGCCATCGACTCACCAAATAGAGAAGCCCTAGTGGTATTATAGATCAGGTCTCTGTATTGGTTGATGTTCGCCATATTAAAAAACGACATTAAATCATTTCCTACTGACCATTTACCTTGCGTTGTCTTAGATATCCAGGATAACAGTTCAAATTGTGTCCCGGTTTCACTCATGTCATATATACTACAATAAGCCTCCAGTTCAGAGTCAAAAAGTGTTTTGGGCAACTGATCTAAACCAATGGATTGAATTTTCTTTTCAACTTCAGCCGGGGACAGCAGGTGGTTGTAGGAATTAAAGGCCACCGATCCGCCATCTTCAAGTACCAGTCCGTAAACCATATTAGGGTAGGCATCATAAAAGGCGGTACTAATATATCCGCCCCTGGAAAAGCCACCAATGAAAGCTTTTTTTATAAGCAGGGTATCCATCAACACTTTTATATCATCTGCCACATGATAAAGCGAAACTTCATGCGGAGGAATGGGCGTTTGTCCGTGTCCGTAATAGTCAATTGCAATAACAAAATACCCTTCTACCGCCAGCTTCTCAGCAAATTGTACACACTCATAAGCGTTCGTTAAGCTGCCATGAATCCATACCAAAGGAGTACCGGATCGATTTCCCCATGTAAGATAATGCATCAAAATATTGCCGGTCTGTACAAATGCGCCATGTTCCTTTTCAAAAAGTTGAAACTCATTCTTTGCTAAAATGTAATTTTTTTTTAAGGAGATAGTATCTGGCTTCGATGTAATATTTTGTCCATGTAGCTGTAACACAAATAAAAAGAACGACAGGTTTATTAAAAGTACTCTCATGATTCAAAGTTGAAACAATCGTGCTCATTAAAGCGGCCTGAATTCGTTTGTTAATTGTGTAAAGCTAGGAATGCTGATAGAAATTGATGAAGCAAATCAATGGATATAGTAAAAGCAAAGTGCTGCTAACAAACCCCCGATTATCGGGCCTGCCACAGGTATC
>JBBQKO010000393.1:0-3288 GCA_038327005.1 Chitinophagales bacterium
ATCCGAAGCAAGTACGATACGTTTATCCTTTTCACTTAACAAGGGCAGTAAAGATTCATATTTTTCTTTTAATAAAATATCCGTTTGCATAAATTTACATTTTCATAAATGTACAACTTATTTCATTACAATTCCTTAGCAAACAAAAAAGCTTTATAATTTAAACTTAAGATTTAAATTATAAAGCCGTTGATGCCATGAAAAACCAATTTCGAACGAAGCGTCCCGATTAAAATACGGGATCATTATCGCCACTGTTGTTTAATCGCTATTCAACTGTTGGTAAAAAATTAATTTAGTTATTTCCAATTTCCTCTAAAGTATTTAGCAGCGGGAATGCAGGGGTTTCTACAAAAACTTATCCCCTTTATTCCGCTTTACTTCCGCCACATATTCCTTAATCGCCTGCTCCTTATCTTTTTTGCAAATCAGTAAAACGTCGGGAGTATCCACTACTATAAAATCATCCAGCCCTTGTATCAATACCAGTTTTTTATTATCCGCATGAATGATATTTTTGGTAGCATCTATAATCATTACATTACTTCCTGCCACTGCATTTTCAAGGTAATCTTTTTCCAGATTATCGTAGGCGCTGGCCCAGGTACCAAGGTCGCTCCAGCCAAAAGAAGATGGAATGATGTACACATTGTCTGCCTTTTCCATTACGCCATAATCGATAGAAATATTTACACAAAGCGGATAAATTCTTGCGATGGCTTCTTTTTCGCCGGGTGTATTGAAATTGTTTTTTTCTGCATCAAACACTTCATGCATTTCTGGCAAAAAAATTTCAAATGCTTTGATGATATTTTTTATCTGCCATACAAAGATGCCGGCATTCCATAAAAAATCGCCGCTAGAAATAAAGGTTTTGGCTAAATCTTTATCCGGCTTTTCAGTAAATGTTTTTACTTTATACACGTTTTCGCTCACGGCCATTTGTTCGTATTGAATATAACCGTAACCAGTGTTTGGGTGGGTAGGTTTTATACCCAGTGTAACCAGGGCTTTAATGTGAGAAGTAAAATGAAGCGCCTCCAGACATTTCTTTTTAAAGTTATCGGGCTCCAAAATGATATGATCGGCCGGGGCGCAAATTAAATTGGCTTCGGGATTTATCAGTTGAAGTTTGTACGAAATATAAGCAATGCAGGGAGCGGTGTTTTTGCGGGAAGGTTCGCATACTATATTTTCAACAGGCAAATCGGGAAGCTGATCTGCAACAATATGTTTATATTGTTCGGAGGTAACTATGTAGATATGATCAACGGGTATAAACAGTGCAAACCTGTCAAATGTGGATTGGATCAGTGTTCTGCCGGTATTTAAAATATCCAAAAATTGCTTTGGAAAATCAGTCCTGCTCATAGGCCAAAACCTGCTGCCTATACCTCCGGCCATAATTGCAACGTAATTATTCTTGGTCATACTTGTATTTTAT
This sequence comes from Chitinophagales bacterium, assembly GCA_038327005.1. Taxonomy (GTDB): domain Bacteria; phylum Bacteroidota; class Bacteroidia; order Chitinophagales; family Chitinophagaceae; genus Ferruginibacter. The sequence goes on from JBBQKO010000393.1 coordinate 1,445, forward strand.
TTTTGAATTTGGTTGCTGTTTGTGCAGGCAACGGCTATTAAATAATTCCTTCTTTTATAATGTCATGAATATGGATAATACCCTTATAATTTTTTTCATTTACTACTACCAACTGGCTAATGCCTTTTGCTTTCATCATTTCCAGTGCATCTACGGCCAACACATTTTCATCTACCGTATAAGGTGTTTTTGACATGATGTCTTTTGCGCTCAATTGTTCAAAGCTACCCGCTTTTTCCAGCATACGCCTTAGGTCACCATCCGTAATAATTCCTTCAATGGTATCATCTTCATTTACAACAGCCGTTACCCCAAGCCGCTTTTTCGTCATCTCTACAATTACCTCTTTTATAGTGGCACCAGATTTTACCGAAGGTTTTTCGTTTTGAGCAGCCAGATCCACCACCTTTAAAAACAGTCTTTTTCCCAACGCACCACCGGGATGAACCCTGGCAAAATCTGCTGTTCCAAATGCCTTCATCTCCATAAGGCAAACGGCCAGCACATCTCCCATTACCATTTGTGCTGTTGTGCTGGTGGTAGGGGCTAAATTGTGAGGGCAGGCTTCCTGTTCCACAGTTGTATTCAAAACAATATCACTGTGCTTTGCCAAAAATGAATCCATATTACCGGTAATGCCAATACAAATATTGCCAAAGTTTTTAACCAGGGGAACCAGTGCCTTTATTTCAGGGCTGTCGCCACTTTTGCTAATAACGATAATTATATCGTCTTGTTGTACCATTCCCAAATCTCCATGGATGGCATCGGCTGCATGCATAAACAACGCAGGCGTTCCGGTACTGTTAAATGTGGCTACCACCTTTTGAGCAATGATGGCGCTTTTTCCTATTCCACTTATAACCAACCGTCCTTTTAAAGCAGCAATTACTTCCAGTGCCTTTTCAAAATCGGCATTGATAAAATCCTGCAACCTGCTGATGGCGGCTGCTTCTAATTGAATGGTTCTGCGTGCTGTTTGTATGATTTTTTGATCAGTCATTTTTTCGAATAGCAAACCTACTTTAAATCGCTCACAACACAAAGAGTATTGAGTTTTGCAGGTTTATGTCAATATTCACCTGGCCGGTTTTTTAATTTTTGGGCTAATCAGGTAATTACCAACTTATTGGCGATGGTTTGATAATAGTATTTCCGCTTTAAAAGAAATTGACTAACTTAAACCCTGTAAATAAAGAGCTTAATTTGAATTTGCAGGCGTATTAAAGTAACTTCGTCGACCATTGAAATTTATGGGCATCTCTAAAAACTTACCTTTTCCTCTCTTTTGGAGAGGAATTAAAGGTGAGGTTAAATAAAAAAATGAGTTTTTAGAGATGCCCTTATACAACGTAAATTATTCAGATATTCAAGTGAAGGCACACAATCAACCCATCATTTTTAAAAACCAGCTTGGGGAAAAAGAAAGACATGGCTACAGTAAAAGCAAAAAGAAAACCGGCTGCTGATATAGAACCGGGTGCAAAACCGGTGAAGAAACAGGCCGTGAAAGCAATCAGCAAAGAAAAAAATTTAAACCTTACGGCCCAATTACAAGATTATTTCGGTTTTAATGGTTTTAAAGAACCGCAGGAGAAAATCATACAAAATTTATTAGCAGGCAACGATGCACTGGTGATTATGCCCACTGGTGGTGGTAAAAGTTTGTGCTACCAGTTGCCAGCCATCATAAGCGAAGGCTGTGCGATCATCGTTTCGCCCTTAATAGCATTGATGAAAAATCAGGTAGACCTGGTGAGAAGTTATAGCAGTAAGGATGACGTAGCCCATTTTTTAAACAGTACACTCAATAAGGGCCAGCAAAAGATTGTAAAGGATGACCT
>JBBQKO010000394.1:0-3272 GCA_038327005.1 Chitinophagales bacterium
GTTCTCATAAAACTCTACACCCGGAAAATTGTGCTGGGCATAAAACAAATATGCACCCATTGCAAACGCAATTAAAAAAGGCAGGAAGAACATGAAAAACCATGCCTGCCATCCCATGAAAACAAATAATAATACGGCAACGCCCACATGTAAAACCAATGCAATCATTGAATCGTAATGTTTGCGGGGGTTACTGATAAACGACCGCAGACACATGCCAATGATAAACATAGAAAAATATCCCAAAGCTATAGAGATAGGGTGGCGAACGGCGAGGTAAGTAAATTGTTGAGCGGCCGTCATCTCCTGGTATTTCTTCCGGGTAACAATTGGATAAGAGCCGATGCTTGCGCTAAATAATTTTGAATTGTTATTGTGATGATGATCGTGCGATCTTTTCCAGATACTGGTGGGCGAAAGCATATACATTCCAAAAATAGTCATGATAACTTCCGCAGTGGTAGATTTAGTAAGTATCGTATGATGCTGATGGTCGTGATAGATAATGAACATCCGGATCAACAATAAACCGGCGGTAACACTACATGCTAGTTTTAGTAAGATGCCTGGCATAAAAAGACTGCCGCACAACATTGATACCAGGAGGGAAAGCGTAGAAATAGTATGAAACCAGCTCTTGCTTCTTATTTCTTTAGCAAAAGGTTTTGTAGCCAATATCAGGTTTCTTCCTAGGAGCATTGTTTGAGTTTGATTTGTGAAGATAATTGTTTTAGTATTTAACTACGTTTGTGTTTCCATCTTTTATGCACCCACAGCCATGTTTCGGGCTGTGCAACGATATCAGACTCCAGTTTTTTGGTATGCAATTCTGTTATATCGCCCTCATTTCCACTATAAGGAGGCGATTGTAACAGATCGGCCATTAACGTATAATAACCTCTTGTTAATCTTTTGACCGATACAAATACAATCGGGTATTCAACCTTTTCTGCTATTTTTTCGGTTCCCATAAATACGGCAGTATCCTGATTTAAAAAATTCATCCAGTGTGCCCTTGCCGGGTTGGGCGACTGGTCTGCAATGAATGCTGTTGCCGTTAAAGCATCTTTGTGTTTTACAATATCTCTGAAGGTGTCCTTCATCGGTATCAATCTGGTTCCAAATCGTTGCCTCATTCTACAAATAAGCCCGTTAAAATGTTCGTTTTCAAGCGGATGATAAATTACGTACAATTGGTGTTTACAGCAAAGGCTAAAGGTATTACCGGCCCATTCCCAGTTTCCTTTGTGGCCCATTACAATAATTACACTTTTGTTCTTTTCTGCCAATTGCTTAAATAACAACTCGGCCCCCGGATCAAAGCTGCAATGCTCCAGCATTTTTTTGCGGCTGATGGTAAGCGTTTTGAACGTTTCAAGAAAAAGATCGCAGAAGTATTGGTAAAAGCTCTTTTGAATCGAAATCAATTCGGCCGTAGTTTTTTCCGGAAAGGCGTTTTTTAGATTGGCAAAAACCACTTTTTTGCGATAGCCGATTACATAATAAATCAACAGATAAAACCCATCCGAAATTAAATATAGGATCGGAAAAGGTAATAATGAAACCATGTAAATAAGCGGAAGAGACAGATAATATATAATTGTTGACAAGTATTCTGAAGTTGAGTTTTTTGAAAAAATATAGTGCTGCTAACTTTTGCAAATTAATCAAATATTTTTCTGCCTGTTGTTGGCTGTGCTTTTCAACCCGGCAGATTTAAAATGGGACGAGAGATTGTCACTAAAAAAAGAGAGCCATGCACTCCTGCTTTCTTTTAGAAACGCTGACAGTCCTTACCTCAATTTTCATGTATTCTATATTGGAGGACAGGAGCATTTTAAACATCGAAATTTTCTCACAGTTCAATAACAGGTTTATTGCCAGGCTATGAGGCCCGGCAATAAACCTGTTGAATTTTTTGATGACTACTTTTTCCTTTTTACAAAATCCCGCAAATAACTACAACTGTTAAAGGCTTCTTTGTAAAAGACCGTATTGCTATATTCTTTAACCAATTGCGGGAAATACCGGTTCTTTTTAAACTTTGGCCAATATAATTTTTCTGCCGCATCCAGTTGATCCCAGTTGTAATTAAAGTCGCTGTAAACTGGTTTTGATACTTGTTTTTGGCTACACTTCGCTATCATAAACAGGCAACGGGCTTTAAAGTTTTTATCCGCAGATGCATTCATTGCTTTTTCAAAATAAGCCTGGGCGGAATAGCATCCGTAGTATTCCTTCTTAAAAGCGGTAGCATCAATTGGAATATGATAGCCATCTGTGCCACCTCTGTAATATTGCACCAACTCCCAGGTATGACCATAATACGTCATGTTGTACAATCCGTTGGCGAGTTTGTAGTAGTTTTTGGCTGAATTTGTTTTATCTGTTTCTGCTTGTTTGGTCAACAAGAGCATCGATTCTGCAAAAGCCAGTTTGCTGGTGCTAAATTTTAATTCTTTGGCTAATGGCTCTTCCAGGTCGTACAGCAGATCAATGAATGGATTTTTTTTTATAAGCAATGATTTTTTATCGGGTGATTTTTTAAACCATTCAATTGCACGGGTATAATCATATTCCCTCAAGTAGGCGGTGCCGGCAAATTCCGTTACTACGGCCGTGTTGATAGAATTTTTTTTGATGAGATAATTTTCAAATTTATTTCTTTGTTTGGCGGTTAATAAAGCATACAGATTTTCTACATCATTGCTGGAAAGATTGTTCCTCATGTAATCGACTCCTTTATTATTATATCTATCTGCTTCCGGCGATTCAATCACATCAGCAGCACCGATACAAAGTGCCTCCTTATGATATTCACCTGACTGGTGATAACGCTTTGCTAAAATTTCGCTCATCAGGTCACGATAAATTTTCTTCCACTGGCTCGTTTGATAGTAACCGGTAGTTGCAGGCTTTTCATTTTTCACCCTCTCCTCCAGCCAAACTAAGGAGGGTAATAACTGTTCTTCAAAAGCCGCATCTATTTTTTCTTTTTCATTGATCGTCACGAGTATATTGGTCAGCGTCCATTGGTCCTTTACTTTTTTTGTAAGGTTCATTTTTTCGGCTGCGGCAAGGTGCTTTTTGGTATTGGTATAATCTTTAACCATGTAGGCAGTATAGGCTGCACCTGTTTCAAATAAGCCCCGGTTTTTTACCTGCTTGTTATTTCCTGCTTCCAATAGAAAAGCAGTGAGTTCTTTGGTTTCTTTTTTTGCTGCTGTTGCAATGCTATCTAAATTTTCGGCATCCCAGTAATAATAAAACGT
>JBBQKO010000395.1:0-3228 GCA_038327005.1 Chitinophagales bacterium
GCTGGCATTGCTTTGAACAGGATCGCTGGCGCTTGCCCGGTAATTGCCACGGGTAACAAAAATCCAGCCTTCGGTTCCTTCAAACTTAATCCCATTCGGAAGCTCATTGCTGATGATCATTTTTACACCATTCGCATACAAGCCTTCTGTTTGAAAAAGGCCATGCACATTCCATAAACCACTTTTAGGGAAATCTGCCCTTCCCGAAACTTCCACCGGTCCTGTATATTCAGTATCCATCGCCCAGTGCGCACAATCAACATGGTGAGCACCCCAGCCGGTAATCATTCCGGCACCAAACTGCTCACAGCGCAACCAGCCCGGGCGGCTATAATCGTTTTGCGGATGCACTCGCTTTTCTGTATAATATACATAAGGAGTAGAACCCAGCCAGGCATCATAGTTCAGGTTGGCCGGTATGGGCATTTCCGGTTCTTCATCCCCACCCGGGTCTCCCGGCAAACCAACATACACCGTTTTCAATTGGCCGATCCTTCCATTACGCACCAACTCGGCTGCATATCGAAATTGGCTAGACGATCTTTGCTGGCTTCCAATCTGTAGTATTCTACCGGTACGATGTACCGCATTGCTTAAAGCACGGCCATCTGCGATTGTTAAAGAAGCAGGCTTTTGCAGGTACACGTCTTTGCCAGCTTCCACTGCATGAATCCCCAAATAAGCATGCGTATGATCGGGGGTGCTGATCAATACCCCATCAATATCTTTGTTTAATAAAAGTTCCCGGTGATCGCTGTACATCGTTACCCCGTCATAAGCCTTCCCTGTTTTTTTACTATAATAATCATTCACATATTTTTTGCCATCAGCAAGCCGCTTGCTGTCGACATCGCATACCGCCATAATCCTTGCATGATCATACTTGATGGTTTCTGCCATATCGTGATCCCGTGAAATGCGGCCAAGCCCAATTGCTGCAATATTGATTTTATTACTGGGTGCGTTTTTGCCAAAAACGGATGCAGGTAAAATAGTTGGAAACCCGGTGATTGCGAAGGAGGTAGCCAGGCCGCTTTTTAAGCCAGTCTTTACAAAATCCCTTCTGTTAATAGATTTTTTTTCAGCCATTGTTTTATTTATTTATTAGTGAATCGTCTTTTGAAATGGCATGTGCCATTGAGTAGTTTATGCCCCTAAACTGGCTTGCAATAAATTGAATACCCCGCAATAAATGATTTTTGTAAACAGGGTCCTGGTAGCTTTCTTTACTGTGACCCAATGTAGTGATCCAGATATTGCCACCTTCAAAATGCTGCCACCATACCGCGGGAAAAAAATCGCCAAATGACCCTGCATTTTTCTTTATTTCCGCTGCCGCTTCCGGTTGCAGGGTATTAAGATCATGCGCCATTAACACCCGGATACCAGGGTATAATTCTTTTCCAAAATAGCTTTCATCTTCTCTTTCCCAAACTGCCGGAACACCTTGCATGGATGGGTGCGCAGGATCAATGATTTTAATACTGAACCGTTGAAATTTTGTATGCCAGGAAAACGTTTCACCAACCATCATCTTAAACCATTTCCAATTTCTTTCCGTACCGGTTACAGAATGAATACCAACCAAACCACCGCAGGATTCGATGTACCCCCGGAAAGTTACCCGTTGGTCATCGTTGTCAAAAACATCATTGTTGGTATTGGTAAAAATCAGCAGTGTGTATTTTTTTAAATTATCTGGTGTGAAAACTGCCGCATCTTCGGAAACATCTACTGTAAATTTATTATCTATAGACAGCGCCTGTATGCAGGCAATTGTAGCCGGGATATTTTCATGTACATATCCTTTACCATTTTTGGTGTAAACGAGCACGTGACTTTTTTTTAAGGGATTAGCTAAATGTAAAAAAGTAAAGGAAGAATCTACAACGAACTTTGTAAAACCATAGGGTTTATTAAAGTTTAAATTCGCCATCTCATTATTGCCGGACGATTTTTTTGGCAAATGCGAAAAGCCTGATGCGGCAGCAATTGAGCAGATACAAATGATTCCCAAACAGGTGTGAATGATTTTTTTCATTTAGCAAATATTAAAACTGACAGCTAAATTAATACAATTTGTTTTGCTTACAGTTTAGTTTTACGCAATCGTTGTCGGAAACTAATTTAACAAGAATTCGTCTTGACCTATTTTTAAATGATCATTTCACTGTTAGTGATTTTAGCCAGTTTTTACCCCGTGACTTTTATAACACTCAATACTGCGTTAATAAAACTATCATTTAAATGTGTACAAACTGTGAAGCAGTAATTTTTTGCTGTAGGCATTGTAATTATCAAGCAGTGATGTATTATAGTGAAGTGTTTTCGACCGGTGGTAGAAATTCGCCATCCATTTTTGCAGGCAAGGCAGGCACTATAAATTTTCTGTAATTTAATGAACAAAGAAGATTTGAATGATATTGTTTTGCACCGTCAATTTACGTAATAGAAAAAATAGAAATAAATGAGATGATTGGTTAGATTAAAACAGAGCAGTTGGAAAAAGTTTGTACTGATATGTATAAAGTACGAAGATGATACTACGCTTTTTATGTAGGGGGGTGCAGAGATTGGACAAAACCTTCACATCCGGGATTACTATTTACAAATACTAAAAGCAGGGAAATATTTGATACAAATAGAATGTCCTGCACCAGTTCTACGAGTAAAACCAGCCGGTACTGTTCCTCTCTCTCAACGTCATTTTGTTTCGCTGGGTTTGCTCTTTTATTTGCTGCAACGAAAAGGGATGCTTCGACATTTCTTTTACCTTCTGCATTGCGGCCTCCCTGCCCTTTCACCAGGAGTCATTTAATAAATGTCGTTCCTTTTAGGATTGTGATTTTTTGTTAATTGAGGACTTCATAATTACTTTATTGTTTACGAAATTATCGTTACTGTTGATTTGGTTTTCATACAACGTGTTATTAAACTAAAAAGATACATGCATTTTGTAATGATTTGCAAAAGCTGTTTTACACTGAAAGGTGACTTCCAGCATTTATAAGGGCTTCTAAAGCATCAGGTCTCACAGCAGTTCCCCAAACAATCTTACAAAAATAAAAAGCCTATGACGCCATCAACTCCTTTATTTGCTTTACCAGTTCCCTGGTACTAAATGGTTTGGTAATGTAAAGCGATGCACCCAGGTCATAACCTTTTTGTATATCTGCTTCCTTTGTTTTGGCGCTCATAAAAACCACTTTGGTATGTTTGAGTTCAGGC
>JBBQKO010000396.1:0-3227 GCA_038327005.1 Chitinophagales bacterium
TTCTGCAAAGCTGGCTATTACGTTTCCTTTAACCACCGGACAAATACCTACTTACTACAATATGCGTAACCCGGCAAGACCGGCTAAGGAAGGTTTTTATCAGGATATTTCAACCGAGCCATTATATTGGTTTGGTTACGGGTTGAGTTATACAAACTACGAATATAGCAACGCTACAATTTCTAAAACTCAGTTCAAACAAAAAGAAAAATTAGTAGCTCAGGTAACCGTAAAAAATACCGGCAAGGTAAATGGAAATGAAACCGTGTTATGGTATATCACCGACCCGGTAAGTACTATTTCAAGACCAATGAAAGAATTGAAGTATTTTGAGAAGAAAGAAATTAGAGTTGGTGAATCGGTTGTGTATAAATTTGAAATTGACCCATTAACAGATTTAAGTTATACCGATGCAACTGGTAAAAGAATTTTGGAAGTAGGAGACTATTTTATTTATGTTGGTAATGAAAAAATAAAAATTGAGATGGTTAAATAAGATTGATATAATTTAATACCATCTTGATTTACAAATTAGTCCAAAGGACTAAGCGTAAATCTTAGATGGTATTATACCGATAGAATATGGCTTTAGACTAAATATTGTTTCATTTGGGTATAAAACATAAATATATGCGTACTGTTTTTTTAGTGGTTTCTTTTTTGTTTACAGGTGTACTGTATGCACAAAATAGTTTCGTGCAAAAATGTTTAGGCACCTGGCAGGGTACTATGTATATGTATCATGATGGCAAATTGAGAGACAGTGTTAATGTAAAACTTATTGTGGCAAACACTGCCGATACAGGAGTTTGGGTTTGGAAAACTGAATACCTCTCCGAAAAGTTTCCAATGGTAAAAGACTATAAACTGAAAGTTAAAGACAACGCCAAAAATATTTACTTAACGGATGAAGGCGATGGACTTACCTTGGATAACTACCTCGTTGCTGATAAAATGTACAGTCTTTTTGAAACGGAACAAATATTTCTAACTGCTAACTACGAACTAAGGGATGACAAATTAATATTTGAAGTTACTTCTGGTAAAAAGCTAACAGCCACACATCCTGAAGTAAACAATTACAGTGTTAGTGATGTGCAGCGGGTGGTGTTTAGTAGGATGTAATAATGGTTGGCTGGCTTTATTTTGGTTACTTTTTTCGGCTGGGATACTTTTTAGCTTTCACTTTAGTTGAATTGCTACTGTGGAACACGCACGAAATCTTTAAAATATCTGATCGCTCACCATATTTCCAAAGCCGTAATAAGGCCTTTTTTTCTTCAATTAAATAATGTTGTTTCCTACAGCATTCATAACTATCCGCCAGTCGGACAGCTTTCGTCAAATAATTAAAAAAGTAATAAAGAATAATTTTTTGGGTAAATTGAACAATGTTCATTTTCTTTACACTTTAAAACAATTATATGGCTATTGCTGACAGAAAAGCAAAAGATAAAGAAGATTTGAAAGCACTAATCCTTGGAGCTGCAAAAAAGTTGTTCTTAGAGAAAGGGGTAGACCATACCACTATACGAAGTATTGCTGATGCAATTGATTACAGTATAGGAACCGTGTATGTTTATTTTAAAGATAAAAATGCCATTCTTCATGCGTTGCATACGCAAGGATTTACACAATTGGGGGGCGATTTTAAAGTGTTATATAATGTCGCAGATCCGATGGAACGTTTAAAGGCAATGGGTAAAGTGTATATACAGTTTGCCATTACTAATCCTGACATGTACGATTTAATGTTTAGTCTAAAAGCACCCATGGAATTTTTAGAAGCCATTAATGAAGAGGATTGGAATGAGGGGAAAGGTACTTTTGATGTATTGCGAACTACGGTAAAGCAATCTATGGATAAAGGGCATTTTGTAGGCCATAAGCTGGAACCATTGGCATTTATGATTTGGAGTTTGGTACACGGTATGTGTACGCTTGAAATTAGTAAAAGAAGTAGTAGCGTTAATTTAAAGAAACCAGAAAGCATTCTTACTGATGCCTATGATGAGTTTTTAAGAATAATAGACAAGTTATAGTTTTTTTTACAATTAAAATGAACATTGTTCATTATAAAAACAAGGATCAATTAGACATGTAATTACAATTTTTTTCTGCAAAGCAATTTTATTTTCACAGGTAAGTATTGCTCAAAATTATCTGGAGAAATATGTGCAGTATGGAATGGTGAATAACGAAAGCATAAAGCAACAGCAATTTATTCTTGATAAAAATTTGTTTGCACTCAAGGAAGCAAAATCACTCATAAGGGTATTTGGTGATAACCTTGATACGCTTCGCAAACTCTCTTTTGAAGTAGAAGAAATATTGAAATCCAATAGCGGAGCCGTCTATGTTACAAATGATTTGAATGTTTTAAAAACAGATATTAAAGTAAACATAAACCGGGAGAAGGCAAGAACATTAGGCGTGTTAACGGCAGATGTTGATAGAACTGTAAGGCTTGCAGTTGCTGGCCTGGAGGTGGGCGTTTATACGGATGATGATGGCGATGATTTTAATATTATAATGGATGTGCATAGAGATAAATTTGCCAATCTTGATGTCTTTAAAAATTTGTTTGTTAATAATGCATTGGGTGTTCCTATTCCGTTGAATCAAATTGCTGCAATTTCTTTTGAAACATCGCCTACTAGCGTTAATCATTTTAATAAAAATCGTTTTATTAAAGTTACGGCCTCTACTCAAAAAAATGTATTGGCAAATACGGTACTCAAAGATGTAGTACCCAAACTGGATAAATTGCAATTGCCTCAAGGTTATTATTACAAACTATCAGGCGAAGCAGAAAGTGAAGGTGATGCTTTTGGCGGCGGATTTATTACAGTCATACTGCTCACGGTATTTCTTTTTATTGCCATTCTGGTATTACAATTTAAAAATTTCAAGGGCACACTCATCGTGCTATCAGTTATACCGTTAGGCATTGTTGGTGGTGTAACCATGCTTTGGTTTTCCGGCAATCCAATTTCATTTATTGCCATCATAGGTTTTATAGGTTTAGCGGGTATTGAAGTAAAAAATTCTATTTTGCTGGTTGACTATACCAACTATTTAAGGGAAAACGGCATGGCCTTAACAAAAGCAATTGAAGAAGCCGGGGAAGTACGTTTTTTACCGGTGATACTTACTTCATTAACAGCAATTGGTGGATTAATTCCTCTGGCATTAAACCCAAATCCTCAAATATCGCCATTGGCATT
>JBBQKO010000397.1:0-3192 GCA_038327005.1 Chitinophagales bacterium
GCATACTGTCTGCTAAATAATCATGCACATTTTATAATTAAAATCAAATCGATAGAGGCCATCATCACAAATATTAAGCAGAGAGAATTACCCAAACAAACGGTTGCAATGAAAAAAATATTGGCAACTCCTGATGAGCAGGATGTATTTGATGAAATGGTAGAAAGACAAGTGAATAGTTTCATGGTTTCTTATGCGAATTACACCAAAAATAAATACCAGCATCATGGAGGATTATTTCAAAAGCCGTTTAAGAGAATTCAAATTGATTCAGATGTTCATTTGCAAGTGGCAATTATCTATACGCATGCAAACCCGGTAAAACATAAAGTTTTCAATGATTATTTATTCTTTCCTTATAGCTCCTATGCTTTGTTCCTCGTGCGTACCAGTCATTATTGTGCTGTGGAGGAAGTACTCATTTTCTTTGGCGGTGTAGAAAAATTCATTTTATTACACAAAGAGCAAATTGAACATTATTATCAAAATGGGTTTCCAAATTCCAAATTAGAATAAGGTAATCTTTTTTAGGAATGCTTTTCCTTTCCAGGATGTTTACCCGAGTTAATGATAGGATGGGGCACTCCAAAGAAAGTCGCTCAACCGGCGCATTATAACACTGACGGCTATTATTAAATAGTGAGCACCAGAAAATTATTTGAAAATGAGGAACAATTTTTTTCGGGTGAGCCACCTTTTAAGAGGTGACCCACCCTATCAGTACAGCGTTCAAAAAATATATTTAAATTCCTGTCCGGATTGCAAATTCCCATTCGTCATTAGCAAAATTATATTTAACCAATAAAAAAATAGTATGGAAAAGTTTATGCTAATTTTTCATGGGGGCGAATTGCATACCGATGAACAAACACCGGAAAACATGGAGGCCAGTATGGGTAAATGGATGGCTTGGGTTGACAAACTTGCAAAGGCTGGTAAATACGATTCCGGCGAACCTTTATTGCCTGGTGGCAAAATGATCAGTGGCGCTAATAAGACGGTTACCGATGGCCCGTTTATCAAAGGCAAAGAAATCGTTGGCGGCTATTTTATTATCAATGCAGTTGATTATAATGAGGCGGTAGAGTTATGTGCAGATTATCCTGATTATGACCGGGGTGGTAAAGTGCAGGTAAGGCAGATTAGGAAAATGGACATGCCATCCTAATTAAAAACATCAAAGCCGCAATGTAGAAGTTGCGGATTTGATTTCTCTCTTCTTCTTTATCAATAGCCGAAAAAATTGGTTTGGAAAATACTACTAACATAGAACAAACGGTTGATCATCTCTTTCGCCATGAATGGGGAAAGCTGGTGGCTGTACTCACCAAGTTATTTGGTCCGCAAAACCTGCAACTGGCCTAAGATGTGGTGCAGGATACTTTATTAAATGCCTTCAACAACTGGAAAATAAATGGGCTTCCCAAGAATCCGTCTGCATGGTTATTTACAGTAGCCCGCAATAAAGCCATCGATGTTTTGCGCCGGCAAAAGAGAGCCGCTACATTTTCAAAAACGATTGTATCAACATTGTAATCTGAATATTCGTTGGTGCCAACTGTGCAGGAAATTATAAATACCAATACAATTGATGATGACCAGTTGCGGATGATGTTTGTATGCTGCCATCCATCACTTTGTGCTGAAGCGCAGGTGTCGTTGATTTTAAAAACACGCTGCGGTTTTAGGGTTGCAGAAATTGCCAATGCATTTGTAAGCAACCATGATACCATCGAAAAAAGATTGTATCGGGCAAGGCAAAGTTTTAGGGATAACCATGTGCAATTTGAATTGCCGCCGACCGTGGAATTAAACAACCGAATGGAAAATGTACTCATGGCCACTTATCTGCTATTCAACGAAGGCTATAACGCTACACAACATGATGAACTGATACGAAAGGCTTTGATGGAAGAGGCTTTGCGTTTGTGTGAATTGATTTGCCGGAGTCCGTCGGTCAATCATTCCAATGCACACGCCTTGATGGCGTTGATATTTTTTACGGCAACCCGCAACCAGGCGAGGCAAGATGCAGATGGCAATATTTTATTGTTAAAGCAACAGGACATAACTAATTGGAACAAGCAACTAATTCAAAAAAGGCATTCATCACCCGGAAGCATCTGCGGAAGGTGAGGCAATTAGCAAATATCATTTGGAAGCAGGCATTGCTTATGAGCATGCAAAAGCAAAGGATTATTTAGCTACCAATTGGATAAATATTTTACAATGCTACAACCTGCTGTGTAAATTTTATGCATCGCCGGTGGTGGAATTAGACAGGGCAGTTGTAATTAGTGAAATGAATCGACCTGCAGCCGGTATCAAAGCAATTGAAGGCATCAGTCAAATTGCTGTATTAAAAAAATACTATCTTTTACCTGCTACATTGGGCGACTTACATTTGCAACTTGGTCATGCAGCAATTGCACGGCAATATTTTGCAGATGCCATTACGCTAACGCAGTCAGCCGCTGAAAAGAAATTGCTGGAACAAAAAATCTATGATGCCACAATTGATTAAATGAATGATGGCATTGTCACGTTAGGTGGTAAAAGTTCAATATTGATATAAGGTACAAGAGCCGATAGCTATCGGCTGCGACGCCAATAAAGTTGCATAAAGAAATGGCGTCTGGTTCAAAAAAATAAATATAAAATCTCAATTTTGCCTCCTTGCTAAATTATTGCTGAAAACTGACGGTATAAAAAATCATTTGAAAATGTATGACGAAATGAAACGTTGATTGGCACCTTTTAAACGAACGATTTTAAATCCACTTTTTTTATTTTATAATAGGTAGTTCCATTGCTTTTTTGTTTCGTATTTTCCGGCCCTAAACTTATAGTAATGAAATCAACATTTCTGGCGATTACTTTTTTTTGTATGTCATCTTTTTCATTGGCAGCTCAAAACAGCGATGCTTATTTTCTTTCCAATCCTTGTATTACACCCGATGCGCAAACCGTGGTATTTAGTTTTGAAGGCGACTTGTGGAAAGCCGCTGTAAAGGATGGGCAGGCCGTAAGGCTTACTGCCATGCAGGGTTACGAAACCAATCCTAGGATTTCGCCCGATGGGAAATGGATTGCATTTACAGGCAGGCAGTATGGCAACGGCGATGTATTTGTAATGCCGTTAAATGGTGGTGATATCAAACAAATTACCTGGCATTCTGCCAACGATGAGGT
>JBBQKO010000398.1:0-3150 GCA_038327005.1 Chitinophagales bacterium
TTTCTTCATGTTTAATGAGTATCGGTACGCTCCTATAACAAAATTTATTGGAACTTATTGCCATCACTATTCCCAAACTATAAAATACCAATGGTTAAATTATTTTAAAATGCAATTAAAAGATGAGAAAGTGGTAGTAAATGCACATGGTTTTATTCATTATGAAGGATTATGCACTGATTAATTTTAAATAAGTAATTAAGCGGAAAGAAAAAATGTATTAAAAAAAGAAATAAAACCAAAACCAATAAGGTTGCATCCATCATAATTCTTGTGGCACATGCCTCGTCTTGTCAGGCTCCGCTTTTCTGGTGTTGTTGGTATTTCATTAAAAAAATACAATACTAACAGGCCGTTCGAAAGCTAATGTTGATATTCTTACCAACAACTTAGATTATAGACTGACAGGTATCCAAATGAGCAAGCAATCCAACTTCAGCGATTCGAATTAAGTAAAATTTTGTCGACAAATATTGATAGACTTCGGGATAGGTAGACAACCGTGGTTCTACGTTTTTCCGGTGAGTTAACTAAAGCTTTTGCATGAATGGAATTCCACTCTTCGGCTGTTGGTCAGAACATCAATACGGAGAGTTTTGTTGCATCGCTTTTTATATCAAACAAATAACGTGCAGAGTAGAAATAATAAACCCAACCTTCTTTTCTGGGTATCACTTCGGCTGTTGGTCAGAGACAAAACAGCGGCGTGCCGGGATAGGTGGTTTTTTTTAAGGACATACCAACACTCGCAAAAAAATCCACACTTCGGCTGTTGGTCAGAGACACAACAGCGGCGTGCCGGGATAGGTGCTTTTTTTTAAGGACATACCAACAATCGCAAAAAATTCCACACTTCGGCTGTTGGTCAGAGACACAACAGCGGTGTGCCGGGATAGATGAATTTTCATAAGTACATAACAACAACGGCAATAAAATCTTTCAAGGAACTGATCCCACAAACTACATCCTTCAACAAGAATTAAAACATAACAATCCAACAACCACCAATTCCCCATCCCATAAAACAATCACCCCTAAAACTCCCCGTCTTCTACATTTCCTTATTTTTGCGGTATGGAACAGTTATTAGAGAAAATTGCCGCATTTAAAACTGAAATCAGCAGTTACGTTGCTACCAAACCAGACGAGACGGAAGCATTCCGTATCAAATACCTCGGCACCAAGGGATTGGTAAAAGATGTGATGGGAGAAATGAAAAATGTGCCGGGTGATAAAAAGCGGGAATTCGGACAGTTATTGAATGAATTTAAATTATTTGCTGAAGCAAAATACGAAGAACTAAAAGTGGCTACCGAAAATGGACCTACAGCGATTGAAGGCAATGGCCCGGATTTGTCATTGCCCGGCGATCCAATGCCTCCCGGCTCACGCCATCCGATTAGCCTGGTGCGGAATCAGGTAGTATCGATTTTTCAAAGGCTGGGTTTTGCCGTGGCGGAAGGCCCAGAAATAGAAGATGACTGGCACAATTTTACCGCCCTGAACATGCCGGAGAATCACACAGCCCGTGATATGCAGGACACGTTTTACATCAGCCAAAATCCCGACTGGATTTTGCGTACCCACACATCAAGTGTGCAAGTACGTGAAATGGAGAAAGGTAAATTACCCATACGCATTATTTGCCCGGGCCGGGTATATCGCAATGAAACCATTAGTGCAAGAGCGCATTGCTTTTTTCACCAGGTTGAAGGTTTATACATTGCCGAGAATGTTTCCTTTGCCGATTTAAAACAAACCTTGTATTTCTTTGTACAGGAAATGTTTGGCAAAGATTTTAAAGTTCGTTTTCGCCCGAGTTATTTTCCTTTTACAGAACCAAGTGCAGAGATGGATATCAGTTGCCTGATCTGTGGTGGCAGCGGTTGCAATGTTTGTAAGCACACCGGCTGGGTAGAAATTTTAGGTTGCGGTATGGTGCATCCCAACCTGCTGGAAAATTGCGGCATCGATAGCAACAAGTACACTGGCTTTGCCTTTGGGATGGGGATTGAACGGATTACGATGTTGAAATACCAGATTAAAGATCTAAGGCTTTTTAGTGAAAATGATGTTCGGTTTTTGAGGCAGTTCACCAGTGCGGTTTAAATTTTTCGAAATTGCTTTTTATTGGATAAAAAAGAAGATATGAAAGAGTTAATACTTGAAATTGAAGAAGAAAAAAACAAATTTTTTCTTGACCTTGTCGATAGTTTAGACTTTGTAACGGTGCGTAAGACTGCATCCAATAAGGAATTGATTCTGTCGGTTGCCAGGGGTATGAAAGAAGCAAAGCAGGCATCGGAAGGAAAAACAAAAAGTCGTTCGGCCAAATCATTTTTAAATGAGCTTTGAGGTACGAACTATATCAGCATTTGAAAAAAGCTTTAAAAAGTTATTGAGAAAATACCCTTCCCTAAAAACTGATTTCCAGGAAATGATTGTATCCCTTGAGGAACCCCCTTGATGGGCACCGCACCTGGGAATGATTTTTACAAAATAAGCATTAAGATAACCAGTAAAGGGAAAGGTAAATCAGGAAGTGGTCGTTTAATCACCTGGGTTAAGATAGTTAAAGAAACTGTTTACCTCGCTGCCATATATGACAAATCTGAAAAGCAAACCTTCTCAGATGTGGAATTGAAATTATTGGCAAAACAAATCGGATAAATTTCAATCATGATTTTCAACATCTGCGTAATAGGTGCCGGCACAATGGGCAATGGCATTGCCCAGGTGGCTGCGCAAAATGGGTTGTCTACCCAACTGTTTGATGTAAATTTACAAGCGCTTGAAAAAGCAGCCGATACCATCCGGAAAAATCTTGAATGGCTGGTAAATAAAGAAAAGCTCACGGCTGAAGCAGCCAACAATATTTTTGAACAGATCCAATTTACCAGCAATCTGCAAGCCTGCAAAGCTGAAGTATTTATAGAGGCCATCGTAGAAAAAGCTTCGGCAAAAACGGATGTGTTCAATCAACTGGCAGCCATCAATCCCGAAGAAAGTATTTTTGCTTCCAACACTTCTTCCCTTTCCATTTCAGATTTACAAGCTGCTATCATTCACCCGGAACGGGTGGTTGGCATGCATTTCTTTAATCCTGCGCCGGTTATGAAATTGGTGGAGGTAGTTAAAGGAAAACAAACG
>JBBQKO010000399.1:0-3144 GCA_038327005.1 Chitinophagales bacterium
TCAATTCCCGAATGGAAAAATAATTTGTTCATCGCATGCCTTAGCAGTACACATATTGCCCGGCTGGTGATTGAAAACAATAAAGTGGTGGGAGAAGAAAGTTTACTTGCCGATAAGAATGAAAGGTTTCGGGATATAGCCTTAAGTAACGGAAAATTGTATGCTGTTACCGATGCGGGTAACTTGTATATGATTCGTAAGTAAAAGGTGCAAGATTCAGTTTTAAAGAAATAATATTGATTAAAAAAGGTTGGATAGGTTCCGGACCAACATCCGAAGGGGTGCTAATCAGGAGATGGCGGCCTTCTGGATAGGTTGGTTTATTTAATGCTCTAACGACTGCGCTTTCACGATTCCTTTTTTTCCACTGCGGGATTCACCCGCTTCAACTAAAATAAATTATGTTTTCCCGTGAGCCGATGTTCTTTCTTATTGACCAAAATCCGAAGGGTTGTCTATCGGGTAATTGCGGCGTTCGGGATAGGTTGGTTTTTTAGCGGGCTACTGACGGCAGCCTCTTGTATTTTTAGTAAATACCAAAAGTGACAGCAAAAAAATGCAAGAGAGTTTAACCGTTAAGGCGTTAGTAAATGAAATTTCACTGATGTCGTTGGGACGGATGAATTAATTCTGTCCGCTATTAATATCTGTAGAGAATGTTTCCAAGTCAAATATTTTAACGAATTATAAGGATTTTTAAAAATGGCACCTAAATTCTGTTAGCTATATTCACACTTCAAATTAAGCATTTAGTAAGTATAATTTGGGTGTTGATAAATTGATTGCTGCAAACTACCGAATCCAGAATTGCTGCCTGCTCAATACTTGCTTAGAATTTAGACGTCACTTTAAATTGAAAATAAATGAAAACTTTGTCTTTATCGCTATTCCTTTTTTTTACAATTACTATTTGCAAGGCTCAGGAACATGGCACTATTAAATCGGTGGTTCTGTTACCTAAGGCAGGTATCGAAAATCAATATATTTATACCCCACCCGCTCATTTAGCAGTGCCTGAAAATATTGACATCGCAGTGGTATATCAAAATAGGAAACAGTTTAACGTTAAAAACATTCCGGCTGAAAAGACTGGCAATGGTTATGTGTTTTTCTTCAAGGCTGAAGATTCAACAACAGTTTTAATCTTTACTGTAACTGATAGGAGCAAAAAGCCGGTTGACACCAACAACGATCTTGGATTCATTTCTTATTTGTATGATGAAAAGGGTTGGAGTTATATTTTTTCAGATATCCATTTGGCCGATCTTTTGAGTGGCTATGCTCAATTTTTTCTTAAACTAAAACAGACCTCAGGGGCTGAACTTATTAAAAAGTATGAAGATAGTTATCGCTTGCATCCTGAACTTAAAAAGCAACTTTCCTATTTCCCGTACCTCCGCTTGTTATATAGCGAAAACAATGAAACAGCCAGACCAAAATTACTGACTTACGCCAAACAAATGGAAGTGACTCAAAATGATGAAGAAAAATGGAAAAATGCTTTAGCAACTTACGATCTTTTGCAACTGGCTGATAAAAGGAAAATATTGGAGGATAGAGCTCTTTCGGTTTATCCCAATGGAATCATCGCAAAAGAATTGTTCTGGAATAAGTACAACCAAAACCAAAGTAAAACAGAGCAATTGATACTTAATGCAATGAATGAATACACAACCCGTTTTAAAGATAGCTCCCGCAAAACAAAAGATATTTTCTACACGGATATTATCCCTTTACTGCTGGGTAAACCAGATTGGGAAGCCATCTCCAAATACGAACTGCTATTAGAGAATAAATTAAACACCGCAGCCTTCTTTAATAACCTTGCGTGGCAATTTTGCGGCGATCAGTTGTATGGTCCATCAACGGATTTGGCAACAGCTAAAATATTTTCCGCCAAAGCACTGGCTTATACAAAGGAGATGATGAATAAGCCGTTGGTAAAAAAAATATACGATCAAAATCTTCAGGGCACCTACAATAATTATGCAGATACCTATGCGTTGATCTTGTTTAAATTGGGAGAGTACGATTCAGCCTTCCATTTCCAGGATGCTGTTTACAAACAAGGCAATCAATTAGATGAGGGCGGCCTTGAACGTTATGCTACATATGTTGAAAAAGTACAGGGCCCAAGCCTTGCAAGGCAGGTAATAGAAGTGCAATTATCAAAAGGAGTTAATTCCCCTGAAATGTTAAGGCAATTAAAAAGTATTTATGCTCAATTAGATCTTGCTGATGCAGACTTTATAAAATTGCAGCAAAAATCAACAATTGCTGCCAGGCAAAAAATGGACGCAGTTGTAAAAGCAAAATTTGGCAGTAGGAGTGCTAAGGAGATTGTTTTAAAAAATTTATCGGGAGAAAACGTGTCACTTTCATCTTTTAAAAATAAAGTGGTCATATTAGATTTTTGGGCAACCTGGTGTGGGCCTTGCAAAGCTTCCTTTCCTGCAATGCAGGAGACAATTAATCAATACAGAAATGATAGTATGGTGGTATTTTTATTCATCGATTGTTGGGAACGAACCACGCCCGAAAAAATGCAGGAAGCTGCTGCGAAATTGATGGCGGATAATAAATATAGCTTTAATGTATTGTTGGATATTAACGACAAGGCAGGAAAAGATTATCAGGTAGATGCTATTCCGGCAAGGTTTATAATTGATAAAACTGGAAATATTGCATTTATGGGCGAATCTTCCAATCTTTCATTGGAGATAGAAAATGTAAAGAATAGGTGATTGTCGGCTAGTTCTGCAAAAAATCAAGCCTTTTTTTTCGACTCTTTTCTTCGGTCATAATAAACTACAATTTCAGGCGAACGTTGGTCTACAAAATTCATTGTTCCCGATGCGATAGTTCTGGCCTCTAACTCGTGTTTAAAAAAGTGGATCTTATTAGTCCATTAAACGAATGGATTTATTTTCAAATTTCACAACACCCATCTATCATAAATCATGATTGTGTTGACGAACAGCATTACCTTAAAACAAAAAAGGGACTGCATCTATCATAGAGCAGTCCCTTTTTTATTCAGATACTTTGTTACTTTGTAAAACTTTGCTGTAATACAACATCGTCTACCTGAACCACCAATTTATATATTCCGGCAGTTAATTTTGTTACATCAATGCTGTTGTT
>JBBQKO010000400.1:0-3133 GCA_038327005.1 Chitinophagales bacterium
AGGCATATCCGAGAAATGATAATGCGGCGCCTGATAATAACAAAACGCTCAAACCTTCAAAGGTGTTCCCCTTTTGTTGAATGAACTTTCCAGCCACATATCCGCCAATTACGTTTGCAATGGCGGGTAAAGTACTTAACAAACCTTCGGGATCAAAGGCGATTCCGTCTCCATGATACATGTGTTTTTCTCCAATCAACCAACGGTCTAATCGTAACACAGCATTTCCTTCTAAGCTTAACGGAGCTACCGGGTCGCCCAACCAATAGAGTGACAACCAGTACAGAAATAAAAAGGCGACGCTAATGATCAGCGCCATTTTTGGTTTTAGATAATAAACCATCAATGAAGCAATGCCATAACAAAGTGCAATTCTCTGCAACACACCAAATACCCTTGTTTCATTAAAAGGCGCAACTGATATTTGATTGTCTCCACTCAATTTTATAAAAGGAAACCAATACATCAGGTATCCCAATAAAAATATGATGGCTGTTCGTTTAAAAATTTTCCACAATACTTCACTTTGTTTCAGGGTATTCCATTTGCTCATCACAAAACTCATGGCATTGCCTACAGCAAACAAGAAAGAAGGAAAAACCAAATCGGTCGGTGTAAATCCATTCCAGTTTGCATGGTTGAGTGGAGAAAAAGTAGTAGCACCATTACCGGGCGTATTTACAATGATCATTAAACAAATGGTCATGCCGCGGAATACATCGAGTGCTAAAAAACGTTTTGGGATATTGGTCATATAGAAATATTGTTAAACCAAATTAGGGAAATTTTTTAATTTAATGAGGCGCTGCCAATAAATGATGATTTGATTTACAATGCAATGTCTTGAAATAGATTAATAGTAACTAGCAGTTTAAAAATATGAAAACTGGATTCGAAAACGAATGGAAGAGAAAATTATCTTGGATAAAATGTATCCTCCTCTAGTCACCTGCCAGGATTGAAAAAGATTCAGGCAAATAAATATCCAGTTCAAGCCTGATAACAATCATACCCAATTTGACTGATATCATAAATTAACTTGACAAAACCTCACAACTTTACCACAATGCTTTTTATAAACAATATTCTTAAAATAAATCAATAATGCCAACTCCGGTAATTTGCTTTCATTGTGGCGAACAGTGCGATGAGATAATAGAAATGGATGATAAATCGTTTTGCTGCGAAGGTTGCAAACAGGTGTATCTTTTATTGGATGAAAATAATTTATGTACCTACTATAATTTCGAAAAAAATCCCGGCATTAAAGCCAAAGGCAAATTTATTAGCGAACGCTTTGCCTATTTAGACGATGTCGTTACCGCACAAAGACTGGTACAGTTTAGTAGTGGCGCCCAAACCAATGTAACTTTTAAGTTGCCACAAATGCATTGTTCCTCCTGCGTATTTCTGTTGGAGAATCTGCATCGCATTGAACCGGGCATCATAAAATCTCAAACCAATTTTCAACGGAAGGAAGTCTTTATCATTTTTGATCCAAAGCTGATATCGCTGCGAAAAGTGGTGGAATTATTGGCCTTTATCGGCTATGAGCCCCAAATCAGTTTGAAAGACAGCACACAAAAAAAGGCCACGAGTTTTAATAAAATACAGATCTACAGAATTGGAGTGGCCGGATTTTGCTTTTCCAATATCATGATGTTGAGTTTTCCGGAATACTTTTCTTCGGGGAATATTGAACAGGGAGGGCTAAAGGAAACTTTTAGCTGGTTAAACCTGGCACTATCGCTCCCGGTTTTATTTTTCAGCGCCAGTGGGATATTTATTTCTGCCTGGAAAGGTTTGCGCCAGCGGTTTTTAAATATTGATGTGCCCTTAACCCTGGCCATTGTGGTAACCTTTGCCAGGAGTTATTACGAAATCATTTCAGGCAATGGTGCCGGATTTCTGGATTCAGGAACAGGCATTGTTTTTTTTATGCTGATTGGCAGATGGTTCCAGGATAAAACCTATGATTCATTTTCATTTGACAGGGATTACAAATCTTATTTTCCGCTGGGTGTAAGTGTGATTCAAAATGGGATTGAAAAAAACATTCCTGTTACGCAACTTAAAAAGGAAGACACCATCATCATCCGAAACGGAGAGATGATACCGGCTGATGCAGTGTTGACGAAGGGGAATGCAAGTGTAGATTATAGTTTTGTGAGTGGAGAGAGTGCCCCCATCCATAAAAATAAAGGGGAATTAATTTATGCCGGTGGCAAGCAAACGGGCAGTGCCATTGAACTTGAAATTGTAAACGAGGTTTCTCAAAGCTATATCACCCAATTATGGAACAACGATATTTTTAAGCATAAAAAAAATACCGAAAAATCATTCATTCATCCCTGGAGTAAATATTTCACACTATCACTTTTTGCGGTGGCAATTGGTGCTGCCACCTATTGGGGATTGAATGATCCGGCTAAAATATGGCCCACTGTTACGGCCGTTTTGATTGTAGCTTGCCCCTGCTCCCTTTTACTTTCGGCCACCTTCACCTACGGTAACATGTTGCGCATTTTCGGTAAAAATAAACTGTACCTCAAAAATGCCGGTGTAATAGAAAGTCTTGCCAAAACCACTACCATCGTTTTTGATAAAACGGGTACTATCACCCAAAATCATGCTTCGGTATTGGTTTACAATGGAACACCTTTAACGCAAAAGGAATTGGCAGCCGTGCAGGCTGTGACCAGGCAATCCTCTCATCCACTTAGTAAAATCATCACCAATAATTTAGGTTTATCCAACACTGCTCAATTGCTGCCGGTGGATAATTTTAAAGAATTTTCGGGAAAAGGCATTGAGGCGATGGTAAACGATGTGCCGGTAAGGATTGGTTCTGCTTCATTTGTAAATGATTTTTTTGAAGCGGGCGGATATGATACCGGTTCCCGAATTCACGTGCAGTTAAACGATGTACACATGGGGGCATTTACTGTTAGGAATGAGTACCGGACCGGTATAAAGGATGCCATCACCACCTTGCAACAAAAAAAATACAGAAAAATCATTCATTCATCCCTGGAGTAAATATTTCACACTATCACTTTTTGCGGTGGCAATTGGTGCTGCCACCTATTGGGGATTGAATGATCCGGCTAAAATATGGCCCACTGTTACGGCC
>JBBQKO010000401.1:0-3084 GCA_038327005.1 Chitinophagales bacterium
TCCTGTAAAAACGGGAACAACCGATAATTTTACGATATCGTTGGCAAACCGTGCAGATCAATTTGGCTTTAGTTTTACAGGATATATCAATGTTCCTTCGGATGGGCTGTACACCTTTTATACCACTTCCGATGATGGTAGCAGTTTGTATATTGATAACTGGTTAACGGTGTCTAATGATGGTTTGCATGGTTCAACAGAACGGTCTGGAACGATTGGATTAAAGGCAGGAAAGCATGCGATCACCGGTTTGTTTTTTCAGCAATCGGGCGGTCAGGTTTTTGTTGTTAGTTATGAGGGAATGGGTATTTTCAAACAAGCAATTCCATCAACCGTTTTATTTAGGATCAACAACGTTCCTTCAGGAAAGGCTGC
This sequence comes from Chitinophagales bacterium, assembly GCA_038327005.1. Classification (GTDB taxonomy): domain Bacteria; phylum Bacteroidota; class Bacteroidia; order Chitinophagales; family Chitinophagaceae; genus Ferruginibacter. The sequence goes on from JBBQKO010000401.1 coordinate 376, forward strand.
TGCAACTAATGCAGCAGTTCCAATCACGCTCAATTTGTTTGAAAATAACAATGCACTTGCGGTATATCCGAATCCTGCAAAAGATATTGCATATCTGGGGATAAGTGCAAAGGGTAAAAACAACCGGCTTACGATTACCATTTATAATTCGGGAGGCACCCAAGTTAGATTTTATCAAACTGCTATTACCCGGGGCAAAACCCAATTGAAATTAGATTTGTCCGGCCTTTCTAGCGGAGTATATGCCATCATCGGAAGGTTTGATGATGGGCAGGTAATTAACTGCAAACTTTTAAAAAACAAGTAGATGTATTAATATAAAAATTCTGAATTCTGTGAAAGGGTGGCTGGTTATCGAATAACTAAGCCACCCTTTTTTTATGAAATGAAAAACGATCAGGATTTTAGCACGACCAATATTTGAATGGCTATTGGTGTGAATAGCTGCAATGGGGCTTGATACTTTTGAATTGAATTTCCAAGGTCGTTACTGACATGTATTGTTGATTTTTAAAAAAAAAGTTCAAGAAAACGCTGGTATAATATGTTACCATTTACATTGGCTATTACTTACATTAACTTACCCGTATTTTCATATCCATTGGTTTGATATTTCCCGCTATTAAAATTTCTCCACCCCATTTCAATTTATTTCATTAATTTTTGACAAATTAAAAATTGAGTATGAAGTACCAGCCTGTGCAAAATTTTATCAACGGTGTATTTGTAAATCCGTCTTCACAAAAAGTAATGGATGTCATTTCGCCTTTAGATGGAACGCTCTTATCAACCGTGCCAATGTCAGCAGCAACCGATCTGGATGCTGCGGTAGCCGTGGCAAAAAAGGCTTTCCCCACCTGGAGCAAAACACCTATTAAAGAAAGGGTACAGGTGTTTTTCCGGTATAAATATTTACTGGAAAAAAATCTAAAGGAACTGGCAGAATTATGCAGCCAAGAAAATGGAAAGACGTATGGAGAGTCAGTTGCAGAAATAGAAAAAAGTATTGAGCTAACCGAGTTTGCCTGCTCCTTACCACAATTGGTAACCGGCGAAATATTAGAAGTTAGTCGTGGTGTAGAGTGCAGAACAGAGCATGTGGCATTGGGCGTAGTGGCCTCTATAGTTCCCTTTAATTTTCCCAGCATGGTTCCCAATTGGACCATGCCCAATGCAATTGCCTTGGGTAATTGTATGATATTAAAACCTTCTGAAAAAGTACCTTTAAGCTGCGGAAGATTAGCAGAATTATTAAAAGAAGCCGGCCTGCCGGACGGGGTTTTCAATATAATACACGGCGACGTAGATATTGTAAATGCCATCTGCGATCACCCCGATATAGAAGCTGTTTCTTTTGTAGGTTCAACCAAAGTGGCAAAGCTCGTTTACCAGCGTGCAACGGCTAACCTTAAACGGTGTCTTGCTTTGGGTGGTGCAAAAAATCACCTGATAGTTTTGCCAGATGCGCTGCCAGCCATGACAGCACAGAATGTAGCCGCCTCTATGAGTGGCTGTGCAGGCCAGCGTTGCATGGCAGCAAGTGCAATGATTGGTGTGGGAAATATTGACAGCATTATTGAAAAGATTTGTGAAGAAGCAAGAAAGATTGTAGCCGGGGAAAACCTGGGTGCAGTAATCAACAAAGCTTCCCAACAAAGAATTGAAAAATACATCACCGAAGCGGAGGAACATGGTGCTAAAATATTAGTGGATGGAAGAAATACAACAGTCAGCGGAAAAGAAAATGGAACCTATGTTGGCCCAACAGTAATTGATTATGTAACGCCGCAAATGTCGGTAGCTAAGGAAGAAATTTTCGGGCCAGTAATTTCCATCATGCGTACCAATACGGTGGATGAAGCCCTTGCAATTGAGAATGCCAATCCGTATGGAAATGCAGCCAGTGTGTTTACGCAAAATGGTGCCATGGCCAGGTACATCATCGAAAAAGCCAGCGCCGGAATGATCGGTGTAAATGTGGGCGTACCGGTCCCAAGAGAGCCTTTCTCTTTTGGCGGATGGAATGAAAGTAAATTTGGTGTAGGCGATATCACCGGCAAAAGTTCCATAGAATTTTGGACCAAATTAAAAAAGAGCACGATCAAATGGAATGCAGATGCAGGGGTGAATTGGATGAGTTAAAAAGAAAAAGAAAGCCCCTGTCCCCTGAAGGGGAACTTAGGTGGTAGCATTATTTAATATTTGTGATCGCTTTTAATGTTGTTGGTTTTAAAGTAAATCATTTGGTTACCTGTATTTGTTTTTCATGGTATCATCGTTGTGTCACTTGCCGATTAAATTGTAACATCGGCATCCCGATTTTTTATCGGGACTTGTACTGAATACCATTGGGCAACATTAACCACGTAACTTGTCGAGGCATAGTAGTACTAGGAAACAACAATCAAATAAGCTAAGCTATCCGTCAGGAATTTTTTTAACTGGCATCAATAAATAAAAATTTATTATGGAAGTAACAAAAAATACATCCCAAATCATCAGACTCCCAGAACCCCCTTCGGGGGGCAAGGGGGCTGTTTTTACCGGGCACCAATCATTAATGATTTCACTATGGATGAAACAAAATACATCCCAAATCATCAGACTCCCAGAACCCCCCTTCGGGGGGCAGGGGGGCTGTTTTAACCGGCGTTAATCATTAATAATTTTACTATGGAAGAAACAATAATACAACCCAAATCATCAGAC
>JBBQKO010000402.1:0-3052 GCA_038327005.1 Chitinophagales bacterium
TTGTGTTTCCTCCAGATACAAATTGATTACTTCTGCAATCAATCCTTTGTCATCTATTCGTTTGAGATAGGTCAAATCAAACAATTGTTTTTTAACAGTAATCATAAGCAGGCTTGGTTTTAAAATATGATTGGATAAAAATTAATAAAAAATGACCGGATAACTGCGCTTCTATTTCCAGACACTAAATGTGCGATACTTTTAAGGTATTACTGCAATGCTACTTTAGATTTAACTCCATCTGATAAAATTTATTGTATCAACGATTGTCGACATTTATCTATAGTGAACCAACTTGCATTCTTACAAATTTAGATACCTAAAAGTTAGATTTTTGTAAATAGTATCGTGTCAACAAAAGTCGAAAATCTAAGATTGTTTTTTCAGGTGCTTCAACAATATGCTGTAACGCTGAAAGTAATTTAATTGTAAATACGAAAAAAGATAAAGTATCAAACCAATAAAATGATCACCCCTGAAAACAGCATTTCAATCCTCATAATTGACGATAATCCGGGCGACCAATTATTACTGGAAGCCAATCTTGGTGATACCCATTTACCCATCGCCAATATTAGCACAGCATCTACAATAGAAGAAGGAATCAATTGCTTAAAGGAGGGAAATTTTTCGTTGGTTTTTCTTGATTTCTTTTTACCGGATAGCAATGGATTAGAATCATATACAGCCTTATCTAAAATAAATTCAAAAATTCCCGTAATTATATTATCGGGGTTATCCGATACGGAATTGTCATTGAAGGCAATCACTTTAGGGGCGCAGGATTTTTTAATAAAAGGATTATACGATTCCAATTCCCTGGAAAAAGCAGTTCAATACAGCATTGAACGTAAAAAAAATATTGAGTTATTGAAGGAAAATAATGCAAGGTATGATGCTATCTCAAAGGCTACAAAAGACATCATTTGGGAATGGGATTTAGTAACCAATAAAATAAAATGGATTGGAGAAGGCTTGAAAAAATACATCCCACTTAATTTTGATACATCGCTTCTGGACTTTGATTTCGTTTCAAATCATTTGCATCCCGACGAAAAAATAAATGTACTTAACCAACTTCAAAAATCAATACAATCTGGCGAAAATTCCTGGGAAAGTGATTACCAGTTTTTAAGAAATGATGGCAAATATGACTATGTCAATTCGAGGGGGTATGTTATTAGAAATGAAGCTGGAGAAGCCATTCGGATGATTGGCTCCTTGCAAGACATCACGGAAAGAAAGAAGGCAGAAATAGAAACACAAAAAGCACGAATTGAGGCAGAAGAAGCAAGAAAAACCCAGGAGCAGTTTTTGGCTAATATGAGCCATGAAATAAGAACGCCTATGAATGGCGTTATTGGAATGACTGAATTATTAATTGGTACCATATTAAGTGAAGACCAACAGGATTACGTAAACACCATCCAGGAATCGGCTGCCAACTTAATGGTAATCATCAATGACATCCTTGATCTCACAAAGATTCTGGCCGGCAAAGTCACCATCGAAAAAATAGATTATAATTTTAACCACCTGATTGCAACTATCATCAAAACCCATAAATGCAAGGCTGATAAAAAGGGATTATTACTAAATGCAAACATCGATCAGCAGATATATCCTGTATTATTAGGAGATCCGGTTAGGCTATCTCAAATTTTGAATAACCTGTTAGGTAATGCCATTAAATTTACTGAGACCGGAGAAGTTAATGTAGATGTATGGCTGCAGGAAAATGAAGGAAAACCAAATACACTGCAATTTTCAATATCGGATACTGGTATTGGCATTGCAGAAGAAAATGTAGAATCTGTCTTCGAACGTTTTACACAAGTAGCTGCCGACAGCAAAAGAAAGTATGGAGGTACGGGCTTGGGGCTTACCATCACGAAGCAATTAATTGAATTGCAGGGAGGAACAATACAGGTAAAAAGTAAACAGGGTGAGGGATGTGTATTTTCTTTTTTTATACCTGTTGAAAAAGGCAATGGCCAACAATGGTCCGAAAGATACTTAACAAAAAAAGGACAAGATTACCAACTTAATAACTTAAAGATTCTTTTAGCAGAAGATAATTTAATCAATCAAAAAGTTGTGATCAGGGTTTTAACCAGTCAGGGTGCCGTTGTTGATATCGCAAACCATGGCAGAGAAGCAATTGACATGCTGAAGACGAAGCAGTACGATGTAATACTAATGGACCTTCAAATGCCGGAGATGGATGGCTACGAAGCGACCAAAATAATTAGAAATGATATGGGGGTAAAAACAAGCAGCACGCCTATTATAGCAATGACAGCATCTGCATTAATAACCGATAAAGCAAAATGTTTTCATGCCGGTATGAATGATTTCATCGCTAAGCCATTTCTTGCTGGTGATCTATATAAGAAGATACTTAACCAAGTGGAAAAAGAAATATAATCAATTTAGAAATACTTTTTACCGCACTTCATTTATACAAATTTCCCTCTTCCAGTTTTCGAGCTTATCCTCTTATATGATAGGCCTTGGGTTGCACAAATGCTTTGATCCCCTGGTAAGACAAGGTAGCACCAAAGCCAGATTGTTTTCTTCCCGACCATGGCAAACCTGCACTTACCCGATCACAACAATTCCAGTAAACAGTACCGGTATTCATTTGTTGCATCACTTGCTCTGCCCGATCAAAACTTTTGGAAAATACGGAGGCAGTGAGGCCATAAATTGTATCCTGCATTAATTGAACAGCTTCTGTATCATCCTTTACTTTCTGAATCCCCACTACAGGTCCAAAGGATTCTTCCGTCATTAAATGCATGGTATGATTTACATTTTCCAACACAGTTGGTTCAAAAAAGTAACCGCTACCTTCCGGAATTTTTCCACCACATAAAACGGTTGCTCCTTTACTCACCGCATCCTCTATCTGGCTTAATAAAAAGGTCTGTTGTTCCTTCCTGCTAAGTGGTCCGATATCAGACGTTTTCTCTAGTGGATTGCCAACAACCAATTTGCTGCATTGCTCAACATAAGATTGTACAAATCCATCAAATACTTTTTCATGCAC
>JBBQKO010000403.1:0-3017 GCA_038327005.1 Chitinophagales bacterium
CCCATAATTGTATTGTAAAACCGCTGAGTTTTTGCAGGATCTTCTTCCCACCATCCCCGGATGGTACTCATGTCGTGTGTGGAAGGTGTAACGACTGATAAATAAGGAGCATCAGCAGGATGAAAAAATTCTGTTTTTGGATCTTTGGGCATTCGCTGTATCTCTAAACTCAGTACCCCTAACTGCTGCATCACTTCCTGAACACAAGCCGGTACCATGCCTAAATCTTCGCCACAAACCAGCATATTGGTGCTTCTCTTTAATTCAGGAAGTTTATTGAGGGCTTCCTTTTTCCAAAAATCATCCTGTCGCTGAAAGAAATAATTAATGTACAATTCTTTCAACTGTTGCTTTGAATGACTGTCCAAATCCCTGAAGGAAGTAGTTTGCTCCATGTTGATCCTAAAATGAAACTGCTGGCTTTGTGAACCTTCCTCTTCAAAAAATATTACATTGCTAATCAGATCAAACAATCCAAACTGTATAAAACTATTTCGCTCAGAAAGCGGCTGGTGTTTAAAATACTGTTCTACTTTCCGCTGTGTATCAAATTCAGGTTTCAACTGAAAAATCCCGTCGATCCAAATAAGAAATTGCTCCTTTACATACCCGGCCTCGGCTCCTAGTCTTTCGTTCACAATGTAATCCGGAATATACGGTTTACAGTACCGGTTATATTGAAAGGAGATGGAACGGTTGTGTAATTCATTGATATGAATTGGAATAGCAGGAACAAACTTGCCCATAATGCCTTCCACTGAATGCAATGGAATACTCCAGATACGAAAAAAACCAAGGATATGATCAATTCTGAAAGCATCAAAATATTCACTCATTTGCTCAAAACGCTTTCGCCACCATGCAAACCCATCCTCCTGCATTTTTTTCCAGTTGTAAGTTGGAAAGCCCCAGTTTTGTCCTTTGATTGCGAAATCATCCGGAGGTGCACCAGCCTGTGCATTCATAATATATAACCCCGGATCCATCCATGCATCACAACCATACCGGTAAATACCAATGGGTAAATCACCTTTCACCACTATTCCATTTCTATGTGCATAAGCTGCAACTGTCTTTAATTGCAGGTGCAAATGGTACTGAATAAAATAATGCAGGGCAATGCTATCGTAATGCTTTTGTAATGGCGATGCCAGCTCCTGTATTGCAGCCTCATCAAAATCACGATGCGACTTCCACTGGTTGTAATCAGCCGTCTTGTATTTATCCCTTAGGTAACAAAAAGCGGCGTAAGGTACCAGCCAATGCCGGTTTAAATCAAAAAATTCGAAGTATTTGGTATCGTTCAAAAACTCATCTTTCTGTAGCGCATAAAGTTCTCTGATGATTGTAAACTTTAAACGCATCACTTCTTCATAATCCACCTCTGGCAAGCTATTGAGTTCTGCCTGTCTTTTCTTTAAAGGCTTAATAACTGCAGCATTTTTAGTACCTGCAACTTTTTCAAGATTGAGATAAAGTGGGTGTAAAGCAAAGGTTGAAATAGCAGCATACGGATAAGAATCCAGAAAGGTATGCGTTGCCGTTGTATCGTTAATCGGTAATAACTGGATCAATTTCAACCCGGTTGCTTTTGCCCAATCTACCAATAATTTTATATCTGTAAACTCTCCTGTCCCAAATCCATTGCTTGTACGGAAACTAAAAACCGGAATAGCTACTCCAGCCCCTTTCCAACCAGGAAAAGCAAGCTGGGCAAAGCCATCATGAATAACCGTATTTGCAGTCCGGCCATTGTAACTAATCAATGTTCTGTTTTTTCCCGATTCAAAACCAAGATCTATATGGTCAATCGTATTATAAACCCCATATTTATACGCAATCGGAAAATTTTCGTTTGATAGATCTAGCCTGATAGTCCACCAATTGCCTTCTTTTGATAAAAGCAGCGGCTGATCCGTCTTCCATTCCCCCAAATTCAAACTGTTTCCGCTAATTGACAATACTTCACCTTCTTTTAAAAGTGGTGCCTTTACCTTAAACTCATGTGTGTATGTTTTTGTGATTACCGGCTTTATAGGCTCTACTTTCGGTTTTAATAAAACATCCTGAAATGCTTTGGTGAAAAACGCATTTTCTATTTCACCCGCATGGTTCCAGGTATCGATCAGTATAATTTCATTGGTGGTGATTTTATCAGATTCAATCACACGGTCATTTCCCCATTCAATTATAGACTCGCCATCTGAACCTTTTAAGAAATAACGGTATTCTATATCCACCGAATGAAAATCGTTTTCCGGGATGTCAACTTTTCCCTGCCAGAATTCATCATTAAAATATTTGAGTGGAATAGCCTTGCTAAAATCATCATTTCCAAGGGCATTGTTGTTACCGGAAACGAATAATGCTTGTCCGAATTTTGTTGAAAACCGGATGTAAAAGTTAAGTGTCATTTGATGGCAATGTTAAGAGGCCGCAATATAAATCCTTTAAACCACAATGTAAAAACTACACAATAAATAAAACTGCAAAATAAAAAGAAAATGAAAATTGAAAACAGGGCAAGCCGAAAATGAAAGTTGTAAAATATTTTTTAACTGCTTTTAAAATTTTGTCGGTTTTGCCCTATTTTTGCCAAAACTATTTAAGAATGGAAACTACAAAAAAATCTACCGGTCTTTATTGGATACTATTTTTTGCATCTTTAGCAGCTTCTGTTATTGTTTATAAGGTTGGCGGTGGATATTGTTCTATGGTATTACCATTTAACGTTACCTTTTTTGCTAAAGCCTTGGATTTATTGTAATCCTTTTTTCAGCTATTTACTGTTTCAGGCTATTAATGATGGTGGTGAATTCGGTTGCGACCAATGAAGCGCCTCCTACTAATCCTCCGTCAACATCGGGTTGTCCAAATATTTCTTTGGCATTGGCTGCTTTTACGCTACCGCCATACAAAATAGAAATGCTATCGGACAACTCACTGCTGTAATGCGTTGCAAAAATACTTCTAATGTGTGCATGCATTTCCTGCGCCTGTTCGCTGCTTGCTGTTTT
>JBBQKO010000404.1:0-2953 GCA_038327005.1 Chitinophagales bacterium
TTAGTTCCTGTTCAGTCAGATAGTTTTTTGCAATTTCAATTTCGGACAAAGTGGGTTGCTTGCCTTTAAAATTGGTTAAACCAAGGTAAGGTTTAGTGGCATCAATCCTGCTGTAAATCACTTCTGCGGCGGTGTTGCCATTGGCTGCCCAATGCATTTTATTTTGAACGGTTTTAAAAAATGTTTCAGAAATGATTGTTTTTGGAGAATAATCGATGCTGGTGAAATAGATATCCGATACTTTTTTCCAAAACACTTTTTCCGAACTGCGGATGTCACGGATACGGGCTAAAAGTTCTTCAAAATAATTCCCACCGCCTGCATTTTTTAGCAAGTCATCATTCATTGTAAAGCCTTTTACGATGTACTCTTTCAGTCGCTGGGTAGCCCATATTCTAAACTGCGTTCCCCGGTGTCGTTTTATAAGGAAACCCACTGATATGATTACATCCAGGTTATAGAAGGTGGTTTCATAATTTTTTCCATCGGGAGCAGTATGTCGGAATTTCCGACATACTGCTCCCTCCATCAATTCTCCTTCTTTAAATATGTTTCCAATATGTTCTGTGATAGTAACCCTGCTCTTTTGAAATAGTTCTGCCAACTGAGATTGCGTAAGCCATACCGTTTCATCCGTAAGCCGGGTTTCAATTTTTGTAATGCCATCTTCAGTCTGGTAGATGAGTATGTTAGATACGTTTTCCATTTGGTAAATTTTTTAATTACTGGTTTTCGCAATCAGGCTTATATGTAACAAAGGTTACTCAAAAGATTTGGATGATGAAGGAAATTACAGCCGAAAAATAAATATATGGATACAACCGGCACAATCATTTTTGGAATTGTAATGTTACACCTGATAATTGGCTTCGGCTACCTCGTTTACAAGTTGAGGCCGAGGAAGGAAACGAAGCACACAGAATAGTTATAAGTTTAATTTCTTCATTTATAAGTCAATCAGTATAGACAGTTATTTTGATATCAATGGCATCTTCTTAGGAGACTATAAAACATTGTAGTATCGGATTGCCAACCTTTCAAACAGACATTAGCAAATTCGATACTCTTCAACAAAGCTGGCAACCCATGGCTTTCATATGGATGATTTGAAACACATTCCCTCTTAGTAACACTTAAAAGCATAAATTTGAAATGATTTATTTATTGCTCAATGATGTTACTTCGATTGCCTTTTCTGCCTTTTTATATTTTGCGATTACTGGTATCCTTACCAGCGATATTTTTTTTGCACAAGACTACTGCCCAGCAGTGCAGCGGTAGTTTGGGCGATCCTGTGGTAAATATTACGTTTGGTTCAGGTACTGGTTTTGGTCCGGCATTATCGGCGGCAACAACCCAGTATAAGTATGTCCAGGATGCTTGTCCGGTAAATGGATATTATACGCTTTTGAACAAGGGAATTGAATGTAATTACGGTTGGCATATTTTGCAAAGTGACCATACAGGAAATCCCGGTGGTTATTTTATGTTGATAGATGCGGCCTTTGATCCAAGTGATTTTTATTTGGATACGGTAAAGAGTCTTTGTGCCAATACTACCTATGAGTTTGCGGCCTGGATGCTAAATTTGAAATTCGTTGCACAAGGAACAAGGCCCAATATTACTTTTAATATTGAAACCCTCTCCGGACAGGTATTGCAAACGTATAATTCAGGAGACATACCGGTTGAGCAATCGATCAATTGGAAACAATATGGGTTTTATTTTACCACACCTATGAATGTTTCCTCTATTGTGTTGCGTATGACCAATAATGCAATTGGAGGCGATGGTAACGATCTTGCATTAGATGATATTACGTTTAGGCCAGCGGGTCCGGCTATTGCGACCGGCATTGGAAATTATGCTTCAGATACCATTCAGCTTTGTATGGATGATACCAGCACGCTTCATCTAACTGCCACAGTAGGCACCTGCTATTCCAATACGGCTTACCAATGGCAGCTAAGTAAAGACAAAGGCATTACCTGGAATAATATTACGGGCGCTACCGGTACAATTTATGCAAGACCTTCAACGGTTGCCGGAGACTATTTTTACCGCATCATCGTAGCGCCGGCTACAAATATTGGCATTGGTAATTGTAGGGTTGCGTCCAATCCAATCCTTGTTAAGGTAAACGGGCTACCAGTTATCTCTGCTACTAACAATGCTCCAAAATGCACTGGTGAAGCGATCGTATTAACTGCCAGTGGTGGTAGCTTGTTTAAGTGGACCGGCCCCAATGGGTTTACTGCCACTACAGCTCAGGATACCATCTTCAACAGTAATACCAACCAAAGCGGAAAGTATGTGGTAACGGTTACCGATAGCTTCGGTTGTAAAAAGAATGATTCTACGTTTGTTACAGTATATGCCAAACCGGTTGCGTTGTTTTCTGTCTCATCCCCTGGTTGTGAAAACAGTATTACCAGTTTTAGCAATCAATCCCTTGATGGTGGACAGCCCATACAAAAATGGGGCTGGGAGTTTGGCAGTGTATCATTATCTGATCAGATTTCGCCCGCACATGTTTTCGCAAAAACGGGTACCTACACTGTGAGTCTGTTGGCAGAAAATGATAAGGGCTGCAAAAGCATCGTTCTGGTAAAACAGGTAGCGATCAATCCGTTGCCCAAACCCGATTTTATATTGCCGGCTATCTGTCTGACAGATCCCTTTGCAACATTTATCAATACATCTGCGATTGCGGATAATAGCGAAAACCAATTTGTATATGCATGGGATTTCGGTGATAACAATGCATCGCCGGGCAACTCCAACACATCAGTTGTTAACTCGCCTCAGCACAGTTATACCAGCATTGGCGTGTACCCGGTTCGGTTAACTGTTACGTCCAAAGATGGCTGCGTAAAAGACACGCTAAAAAACTTTACGGTGAATGGATCGCAACCCTCTGCTAAATTCACCATCGACCCAACAGTTAATTTT
>JBBQKO010000405.1:0-2946 GCA_038327005.1 Chitinophagales bacterium
GAAACAACATTGCCTGTATGACAAACCAAAATATAATTGCTGATGACAGTGCTGTAAGATGTTGTCATCCAAAAAAATAACTATGAATATATTCCTGATCATTTCTTTTTCTATTCTTGTTCACCTTCGCAAATCGTTGAACACATCTGTTACTTTGCCAGATTGGGATAGAAAACTATTGGCGGTTATGTTTATCTGTATTGGATTACAGGTAACTGAATTTAGCTACAACGAGACCAGATTGTTCACCAAATGGCTGGCGTATATCATTTTGCTGGCTATACTGGTAACCATCTATACAAAGGAAATTTTTCATTCCGCACGATCGGCCGTTTTTGCCGTGTTCCCATTGATCCTGGTTTCTTTTTTGGGTGATTTTTTAAAATTAATCAACAAACCAATTTATGATGAGTGGGACAATGCATTTAAAGCAGCCAAAGCATTTGCAGTTATCTGGTTGGTCACGATGTTATTTATCATGAAGCGTCAGACAAAGGCGCTGGAGAAAGAAAAAATAAAAAGACTGGAGGAAGAGCGGCAGAACAAAATAAACCTGGGTCTTAAATCAGAATTGGAAGTGCAGGTGGCAGAACGAACACAGGAATTAACCAACCAGAAGCAGGAATTAACCAGGCAGAAATTTGAATTGGAACATGCATTAAACGAATTGAAAGCTACGCAGACGCAATTAATACAATCTGAAAAACTGGCATCGCTCGGAGAGCTAACAGCAGGCATCGCCCATGAAATTCAAAACCCTTTAAACTTTGTAAACAATTTTTCGGAAGTAAGTACAGAGCTGCTGGACGAGATGAAAGCAGAACTGGCAAACAACAATATAGCGGATGCCATTGCCATTGCAGAAGATGTAAAAATGAACCTGGCGAAAATATTGCACCATGGCAAACGGGCTGATGGCATTGTAAAAGGAATGTTACAGCACAGTCGCAGCAGCAGTAGTGTAAAGGAACCGATCGATATTAATGCGCTTGCGGATGAATATCTGCGCCTCGCCTATCACGGGTTGCGGGCGAAGGATAAATCTTTCAACGCCACTATGGTTACCAAATTTGATGAACGTATTGTCAACATCAATATCATTCCGCAGGATATGGGCAGGGTATTGCTCAATTTAATAACGAACGCATTTTATGCGGTAACAGAAAAAAAGAAAGCAGTCGGCGCTGGCTATGAGCCTACCGTTACCGTTAGTACTGCGGTAATCCCGCTTTCATTTGGTGGTGGCGTTCGAATTATTGTAAAAGACAATGGAGATGGGATTCCACAAAAAGTATTGGCTAAAATATTTCAGCCCTTTTTTACAACCAAACCTACTGGTCAGGGAACAGGCCTCGGCTTATCGTTGAGCTACGACATTGTAAAAGCGCACAATGGCGAACTAAAAGTAATCAACAAAGAAGGTGAAGGTGCAGAGTTCGTTATTGTATTGCCGGCCTTAACCCGGAATGAAAATATTTAGTACCCGATATCCTGACTCATGGATTAACAAATACCGGAAATTTAAAATAGAAACTCCGGTTGATAATTTTAAATTATTCTTCCAACGCTTGATGTTAATCAAATTAATGCTTTAGATTACATCAAATATCCAATTATAAAATCCACCGAGTAATCTCCCCGCTTCAACTGCTTTAAATGATCTTGTTTTTGAAACAAAGATCCTTACAGCAATTGTTTTAAATCAATTACGAATACCAATTTGGTGAATGACAATTTCATTGAGTCTACTAGTTTCTGTCTAATAACAAGCACGCATACATTACCAAGACATTCATAGTTTCGATGTATGGCAATTTGCTGACTTTTTATAATTATTTTGGATTTTATCAACTTGAAATAGTCCATGTTGCCAGCAATTTTTTCGTTTTATAATCATCCACCTTTGTTAAACCAACTATTTAAATTTCTAAACCGGATTGTATTGCAAAACAGTAACATCTTTACTACAAGAAAAAATGAATCAAACATTTACTGCTAATCTTCTTTTAATTGAAACCCACGGGATGGGCCAGTTGCTTAATCTTAGCCGTAAACCAATTCTTTCTTGCCATGCTGTTTTTAAACTAACTAATCCTTTCGTTTCTTCTTGTTTAGTCAACCTGGAAAGCAACTTTAATCAACGATTACCTGAATCATCCAGACTGGCAATATCAGGCAAACTGGCTTATTACTGTCACACCAATGATCTTAGCAAAACCAACACATTGGCACGTTTGGCATTGGCAATTGCAATAGCGGTAAACATTAAAGAATTGAAATTTCGTTTAACTGAAACAGAGATAACCAAAGGCACACACTTTCGAACAGTGCTGGTAATTTTACTGAGCTTGCAACTAGTGTTATGGTAAGATTAAATGAAGTATCCATTTATGAATGGGGAATTGCCAATGGTAAAATAATGACCATTCACCATTGACAATTCATACTTAACTTACCATATTTTTTACACCAGCGGATTGTTACGCAAACGGCACCCATATTACTATACAATTTAAACACAGCAAACTGCAACATTAATGGACACACTGATTAAAATTTTGGTAGTAGAAGATGAAATGATTATCGGGGCGAAAATATCCATGCAATTAACTACCCTAGGTTATGAAGTAACCGGGATATTGCCCCGGGGCGAAGAAGCCATCCTGCACGTACAGGAAAACAAGCCGGATATTATATTGCTTGATATCAACCTGAAAGGAAACTTAGATGGCATCGCTACAGCACTAAAGATTCAACAAGTGGCTGAAATACCGATCATTTATTTGACTGCAAATTCCGATGAAGCCACTTTCAACAGGGCAAAAGCTACCAAACCAGCCGCTTTTATCTCAAAACCATTTAAGCAACTCGATTTACAACGTGCCATTGAATTGACCATTAGCAGAATGGCTGAAAATGACACCGGTGCCCAGCCCGAAATGACTA
>JBBQKO010000406.1:0-2911 GCA_038327005.1 Chitinophagales bacterium
AGGATTGTAACCGGTATGGATATCATCGTTGAAGACTTCCCTGATTTCTTCCGTTGGCTTGCGATCGTATAGTACCACTTCGCCCATACTGCGTGGATAACTAAATGGTAAAATTCCATTGGGATTATAATCTCCAAATAATACATCTGCTATTGCTTCACCGGTTTTCTTTCCACTCCAGTAAGCTATCAGAATGCCTTTCATGGCTGGTTCAAGATTGGTGATAAACCGTGGTCTTCCTTCAGTTAAAACGAGTATAACTGGTTTGCCGGTTGCAACTGCGGCTTTTGCCAGCGCAACCTGGTTTTCATCCAGCGCCAGATCTGCTATGTTGCCAGGACTTTCAGCATAAGCATTTTCACCCAGGCACAAAATAATTGCATCTACATTCACAGCCGCTGCACTTAATGCAAACACATCATAATTCATCGGATTGTCAAATCCTTTACCCGATGAAGATACCACGTTTGCAGCACCCAGTTTTGCAGTAATGGTTTGTAAAATTGTTTTACTATCTGCAGGATACCATTCTTCTTCTTTACCCTGCCAGGTATAACTCCAGCAACCATTTAAAGTACTGAGGCTTTGTGCACCCGGACCAGCGACCAAAACTTTGCTGGTTTTTGAAAGTGGTAAAATATTGTTTTGATTTTTTAATAAAGTCATCGCCTCATGCGCTGCATCCAGGGCAAGGGTTTGATATTCGGGTTTACCAAAATTTGCAACCGCTTCCTTCTCAGGATATGGATTGTCAAATAAGCCGAGGTTGTATTTTAATACTAAAATTTTTCTCACCGCATCATCAATTCGGCTCATCGGCACTTCTTTTAATTTTACGGCTTCTATCAACAGATCGTAAAAAGAAAAATCACTGGGCACCATGCTCATATCGATTCCAGCATTGATGCACATTGCCACCGCTTCTCTTGGTGTTGCTGCTATATTGTGGCGGCTGTGTACTCTTTTAATATCCTCCCAATCCGTTACAATCAACCCTTCAAATCCCAATTCCTTTCTTAGTACATCCGTCAGCAAATACTTGCTGGCATGCACCGGAACGCCATTAATTTCGCTGGAGTTTACCATTACGGTTGAAGCACCCGCTTTTACGGCTTCTTTGAATTGTGGTAAATAATATTCCCGCATTTCTATTTCGGGTAAATAAATCGGTGTTCTGTCTTTTCCTGTTCTGGATGCGGAGTAACCGAGGTAGTGTTTCATGCAACTGGCTACTGCAGAGATATTGTGTAAGCCATCTTCTTCGTAGGCTTTTATAACTGCTGCTCCCATTGTTTTACCGATAAAAACATCTTCGCCGTAAGTTTCAGGAAACCTTGACCACAACGGCTGTCTGCCGATATCCAATACGGTAGCAAAATTCCAGCGAACACCGGATGCTCTCAATTCTTTCGCTGCAACTTTGGTAATTGCTTTTGCTAACTCAATGTTACGGGTAGCGGCCACCCCAATGTTTTGTGGAAACAAGGTTGCATCCAACGTATAGGTTTGTCCATGTATTCCATCAAGTCCGTAAATAACCGGAATTTTTAACCGTGTGTTGTTGGCTTCATCCGCAATATTGGTGAGAATTTTATGCCATTGCTGAATGGATACTGCATGACCAGTTACATTCAAAATAGAGCCGACATGGTATTCCTGTAATGCTTTTTTTAATCCGGCTGGGTTGATCGTGCCATCAGGACTATCACTTACAACCCCAAGTGTGACCTGCGTCATCTGTCCCACTTTTTCTTCGAGCGTCATTTTTGCCAATAATGCTTTAACTTTTTTATCAATTAAATTAGTTGACTTTTTTATTTGTGCATCTGTATTGAAACTTGTAACAACAATCAACACGAAGAGAAAGATTCGTTTCATTTTATTTTTTTGGTTTATATAGAAGGATTTAAAATTATTACAATTTTTTTGTAAATGAAGTGATAAGTTTCCACGTGCTTGTGTCATTGTCAAAAACAGTATTTAGACCTTGCTCTTCCGGTGGAGGATCACCCAAATAATCATCTCCTTCACTCCACCAATAATCACTATTGATGGCTGCACGACCGCTACCGCCAAAGCCCCAGAAATTACAGCCTGCGATACTTCCTTTATTGATGCGGCTTTTATTGACTACCTCAAATATTTCCCGATAATAATTATCCCGCAGAAGGGTTGGAGACTGGTCTACAAACAAATGCCGGTCACGAGGCAAACCAAATTCTTCAATCACCATTGGCTTTTTTAAACGACTGGCAACTGCTGCATGGCTGGTAACATAAGCTTTTGTTTTAAGGCTGATGTCACCATAATTTTTATAGATCGAAGTATCATTGAACCAGCCCCAGTTTTTTGGCCAGATATGAATCGTTAGATAGTCGATATTTTTTATAGCATGTATGGCTTCAAATGTTTCCAGGTTTTCGGTTCCCATATTTCCTTCCGCCCCGGTGGTAATCAGATGATTTTGATCGAACGAGCGGATAAGCGAAGCTGCATCATCAATCCATGCCGTATAATCAGGGATAGCTCCTGCCCGCATTGGCCTTGGTTCATTGGCCAGCTCCCAGGCCATGATGGCGGCATCAGTATTGTAAGCTTTTCGGCTAATGGAATTAACCCTGTTAACAATTTGATTCACCTGCACATTGTATGCGGCTTTGCAGGGATCGCAGGTGTAAAATCGTTTTACATAATCCCGGTTTTCATCCCAGCTTAATTTTCGCTGCATGATACTGTCCGGCAGTAAACCATTCCAATTGAGATATTGTAGAAAACCACCACTCCATTCCCAGTTATTACTTAAATAAATAACGGCCTTCATATTTCTTTTGCCCATTTCTACCAACAGGTAATCCAGCCCTTTTAAATAACCGGCATCAAATTCTCCCTGCGTTTTTTGAAAGGATGGCGC
>JBBQKO010000407.1:0-2896 GCA_038327005.1 Chitinophagales bacterium
CAGGGGGTGGCGGAAAATATGGTAATATATTGATGGCACCTTTTACGGGTGATTTTAACACAAAAGACTATGGAAGTTCACGAAGTGATGAAGTTGCACAAGTTGGTTATTACGCCGTAACATCGTCAAAATATAAAGTTCGCTCAGAACTAACAGCAACGCATAGTGTTGGTTTTCATCAATACACATTTCCGGCATCCGATAAATCGGGTATTTTTATTGATGCGGGTCATTTCATTGTACAAGGTGTAAGTTATGGTGAAGCACAACAACTGGTTGGTTCAGAAATCCGCATTATTTCGCCGACAGAAATTGAAGGTTATAGCCGTGTTCGTTGGGGGTGGAATGCAGGTGCTGCTTACACGGTTTATTTTCATGCTGTTTTTGATACACCAGCTGTTAGTTTCTCAACATGGAAAAAGGATATAATTCACACAGGCTCTTCTGAGGAATTTGATTCTGGAGAAAAAACGGGAGCTCTATTTTATTATAAAACAACTGATAAACAAGCCGTAAAAGTTAAAGTCGGAATTTCATTTATCAGCTCTGCAAAAGCAAAAAATAACATTCAAAAAGAACTTGCAAGTTGGGATTTTCAACAAGCTCGACAAGCCACTGTTGATACTTGGAATGGATATTTAAGTCGAATTAATGTGGAATCAAAAGATGAAAATCTTAAGAAATTGTTTTATACAGGTATTTATCATTCCTTGTTAATGCCAACCAATCGCACAGGAGAAAATCCACTGTGGAAATCGGATGCACCCTATTACGATGATTTTTATGCAATTTGGGATACGTATCGAACACTTCATCCATTATTGACTTTGGTTTGGGAAAAGCGTCAGGTTGATATAGTTAATTCCTTGGTTGATATTTATAAATTTGATAAGTACATGCCCGATGCCCGCAGCGGAAATGATAATGGACGAACACAAGGCAGCAGTAATTGCGATATTTTAATAGCTGATGCTTTTGTAAAAGGCTTAACCGGAATTGACTACGAAACAGCTTTTAAAGCCATGATTAAAAATGCTGAAGTGTCGCCCGGAGATAATGAGCGTAAGGAAGGTCGGATAGGCATTCGCGATTATAATACAATTGGTTATGTATCAACGAATCACGAACGATCGGCATCTTGCACCATCGAGCATGGAAATTGCGACTGGGCTATTGCTCAAGTTGCTCAAGGATTAGGAAAAATAACCGATTTTGAAAAATACAAAAATCGTGCTGGCAACTGGCAAAATCTTTGGAATGCCGAAAAAAGTCATAAAGGATTCAACGGTTTCATTTGGCCTAAAAGCTTTGATGGAAAATGGGCAACCGACCTAGAAGTAACTACTTTTGGAAGTTGGGAAGGCTATTATTACGAAAGCAACCCTTGGGAATATTCACTTTCAGTTCCTCAGGACGTGAAAAAACTAATCGAAAAATGCGGTGGAAAAGATAAATTCATTGCCAGATTAGATACTACTTTTAAATCAATAAATGAAAATGTCTGGGGTTCAGGGCTATATAATGTGAGCAATGAACCTGGCTTTATGTCGCCCATGTTGTACATTTGGGCTGGACAGCCATATAAAACAGCCAGTTTAGTTAGACGTATTATTGAGCTAAATTACAACACTGGAAAAGGAGGTATCCCTGGAAATGATGATAGTGGCGCCATGTCATCGTGGCTGGCATTTCAGTTGATGGGCATTTATCCCAATGCAGGTCAGAATGTGTACTTAATCACATCGCCTCATTTTAGTAAAACAACTATTAAAATGGATAATAATCAGCTCTTTGAAATCACTGCAAAAAACCAATCTGCAAAAAACATATATATCCAATCTGCACTTTTAAACGGGAAACCACTCGAACAAGCTTGGTTTAAACATACAGACATAAAAGAAGGTGGAAAATTAGAATTAGTTATGGGCACCAAACCTTCTAAATGGGGAACAAGCAATCCTCCACCATCAATATCAGAATAATTTTAGAATAATATAAAATAATACAATCATGATCAGAAGTTTCTTTTTCTTTTTTAATGCTGCTTTGAGCATTATTTATTCATTTTTGCCTGTGTATCTTAAAGCCTTGGGATACACAGCAACCCAAGTTGCCAATATAATGGTAATCGACGCTGTAGTTGGTCTTATTGGTGTTAATCTTCTTTGGGGTTGGATATCCGACAAGACACAAAAACCCGCATTAATGTTGAAAATACTGTCGTTTGGTGTAGCCTTCTCATTTATTCCTATACTTACTGGGCAGTATTGGATGATTTTTGTTGGATATATCCTTTTTGGACTTTTCAGTAACCCAATTAGCGGCATATCAGATTCGTTGGCAATTCTCAAAGCCAAAGAAATGGGTATAGATTATGGCAAAATAAGGGTCTGGGGGTCAATTGGTTGGTTAAGCGCCACGCTGCTCGTTGGCTTTTTTTTAGCCCTGAAAGCAGTCAGTATTCCCATCGAAAGTTCTGCTGATATAATTAAAGTACTTAAGTTTATGTTCGAAGGAAATGATATAAACTGGAACAATCCGATGGTAATTATGGTAATTATTGGAGGATTTGGAATGACATTTATTTCTGCTCTTGGGTTTAAAGAACGTAAACTAGAACAGAAATCGGACAAAGACAAAGTGAAACTTACAGATATTAAAGCGATATTTAAGAACTCTTATTTCTTGGTATTCCTTTTGGTGGTTATTTTTCATATCATTTGCCTTCGCTCCTACTATTTTTCCTATGGTATTCATATCCAGAGTTTAAAGCTTAGTCCAGCAATTTTGAGTATTGCATTTTCGGTTGGAACTATTGCTGAAATTATTGCATTTGCTTTCTTTGGCAAATTACGCAAACACTTTAAACTGGAAACAATTATTGGAGTTGCGCTAT
>JBBQKO010000408.1:0-2870 GCA_038327005.1 Chitinophagales bacterium
ATTGCCATTACCTTTAATACGTAATAATTCTTTAGAGCTGGTGGAGTTAATGCCGGAGAAAAAAACATGGTCATCAACTGAGCCGGAAGTTTGATAACGCAGTGCAGAGCCATTGATACCAAAACCATAAAACTGGTGGTCGTTATTGGCTGATTCATATAAAACTATTTTTCGGTTTAGAGCTACATTTGAAAATTGTAAAGGTGCATTGCTATTGCTGATGCCAAAACCCACATTGCCATTAGGTGCAATTGTAATACCGGTATTTAGTGCAACCGTATTGTCTGCGTTTACAGAAGAGCCCGAAACCAAAAATTGCATACCGCCGCTTGATGGATTTACACCAATGTATGCACTGTATCCTGTAGCTATAGCTTTTCTTGTACCATTAAAATAGTTATTAAAACCTATGCCCGGCAAAGAAGATTCAATAGCAACACCAGTTGTGCTGCTACCAAAAATTGCATGGGTTGCACCTATTTTTTTATTAACAACAAGTCCGGCATTAGTAGGATTACTTTCACCAATACCCACAATTCCATTCCCTTTTATCCGCATATTTTCTGTAAAGGCAGCACTGCGACCGTAGCCCATTAAAATATCTGATCTACTGTTGGCTGTTATCAATTGCATAGCTGCATTACTAATGCCCAAACCATAATAATTACTTCCTTCCCGGTACAATGAAATTTTATCACCACTATTATCTTTAAAAGAAATTGGAAAAGATGGATCCTGATTTCCAATACCTACATTACCACTACGTCCATCAAAAACCAACCCCCAACCAATACCAAATCTTTCGCTGTAAAAACCAGCACTCGAATCGGCTTGCATTCCGATAAATATTTTTCTAACTGAAGAATCAGCACCGGTGCCGGCCAGCCACAAACCTGCACTATTATTGTCATTGATACCACCACGCATTTGCATCCGTCCGCTTACATCTAATTTGTATAAAGGATTGCTATTACCTATACCTACATTACCTGAATTATTATTGTATAGATTATTTCCGGTGGCAAACCATTGGTTGCTGGCACCGCCTGCAAGTAGCTTGTTCCACATTGTTCCGTTACAGAAAAAAAAGGCACTACTATCCGTATCATACACCATCAATCCATTGGCTGGCGATGCAATCGCATTGCGCTGCACCGCCGCCATCCTCGGTGGCAGCAGTCCACGGGTAGTACTGCTTACATCCAGCGCCGCACTTGCGTTGGGCGTGGTAGTACCAATGCCTACATTCTGGGCAAAAATATTAATAGCCACCATTTGCATGGCAACCCAAAGTATGAGACGGTTCATGTGCGTTATTTTTTATTTTTTTTCAAAAGTTCTTCGAATTTACCAATGCGTTCATTTTGAAGTTCAAGGATTTTCAATTGGTTTACAAGTTGTACCTGTTGTTCTTTAATCGCCTCCAGCAACACAGGCACCATGCCGCTGTAGTTTACGCTCAATGTGCCATTGCTATCTTCTTTAACCAGTTGCGGATACATCTTTTGCACCTCCTGTGCCAACAGGCCAATCTGTGCTGTAGAGTCTCGTTGATTATCTTTCCAGTGGTATTGATAGCCGCTGAGCTGCTGAATATTCTGTAGTGTATTGGTAAGCGGTCGTATGTCTTTTTTTAATCGGGCATCGCTATTTTGAGTGAGCATGCCTTGCAATGTGGCATTACCATTTGTGGTGTTTACATAGAAGCGCCAATTTGGAGTGCCGGTTTGGCCATAAAAGCCTACTTCGGTGTCGGAGCGCATACCCACAAAAGCGTTGCTGGATGTATTGGCATCATTATTCAGCCATGTTCCTGCAGAAAGCCCGGGGGTGGCTCGTATGCGGACACGACCATTTACATCAAGTTTAAATTGTGCATCGTCAACGCCTATACCAATGTTGCCATTTCCTTTTGCCGATAAAACATTACCGATTCCAGAATTAGAAATAGCAAAAATATCGGCGTCTGAAGTTCCAAAAGATACACCGGTAAATGATTTTAACTGCCAACTTCTACCTGAATTGAAAATCATCGGATTTTCAAACCGCACCCTTGCAGTATCATTAAAATTATTAATTGTAAGATTGGGTGCAGAGCCAAAAGAAGTAATATCTAATGATTTATCAATTTGTATTCTTTGGCTGCCAGTTTGATAATTAAAAATATTACCATCAAAACTATTATTGATGATAAAAGAACCATCATCAAAAGAAGTAATAAAATTGCTGACTCCAAGCCCATTAAAAGCCAAAGTAGCAACACCCGAGGTATTGGCTATACCAACATTACCCGCAACCTCTAACTTATAGGTCGGGTTGTTAATTCCAATACCTGTATTTCCATTTCCTTTTATTCGCATCAACTCTTTAGAGCTGGTTAAATTAATGCCGGAGAAAAAAACATGGTCATCTCCAGTTGCTGGTGTTTGGTACCGGAGTGTAGAACCATTTATACCAAAGCCATAAAACTGGTGTTCGTTGTCTGCATCTTCAAATAAAACTATTTTTCGGTTTTGTGCTGTGTTTGAAAACTGAAGTGGTGCATTGGGACTGGCCGTTCCAATACCCATATTACCGTTTCGTAAAACAGTGATTGCATTGCTGCGGTTGGTGGTGCTACTGCCATTTCCAATTTGAAACAACCGGTCGCCTGCATTGGCTATATCTCCAAATGCAATATCAGTCGTATCGTTATGAAGTCCTACGACAAAACCGTGCTGTGCCTTAACAATATTATTGAACCCCAAAGCTGCCGCAGTTACACTTCTGGCTTCATTTCCAAAGCCTGCTGTAAAATTGTAACCACTTAACGCTATATTGTCCATTCCAAATGCAGCGGAAGCGAAACCAGGTACTAAATTGTCTTGGCC
>JBBQKO010000409.1:0-2713 GCA_038327005.1 Chitinophagales bacterium
GTACCCAACCACTCTATACTATCCGGCGTATGATTGTTCCGGGCACCTGGACGGCAAACGGCATGTTGAAAGCCATGAAATCAACCTTTAATAAATGATCATTGAAAAATTAAAGTGAAAGTAGTTTTGGTATGCGAAAACAGGTTGCTGATTTTACGATTCAAATACTTGCCTGTATTGTAAGAAATATCATTTTATTTTTTCAATAAAAGTTTGGGCAAACAATTGGTACAACTCCGGGTTACTTATAAAATCCTTCACTTAATCCAAATTTTCTTTCCGGGGCATCGTTTTCAATATCATGAAAGGAAACAGGAGCCAGGGAAGTAAAATCTTTGTAATCTTTTACCAGATGTTGGTAATCGTGGTAATCACACTCCATGGCAATGCGCAACCAATCGAGGGCAGGGTGGGAATTTTTTAGCCTGAAAGCTTTATCGAACCGTATGATGCGTGAATATAGTTTAGGATTTACACCGGTTCTTTCTTTAAACTTTCGTTCCAGTTGCTTGGTACTTAAACAAGCTTGTTTTGCCAGTTTATCGATACTTGGCTTCGCATCACTATTTAATAAAAAAGAACATACATCGTCTATTAAAAGCCGTGGCTTTTGTTGCTTTTTAATCAGGCAACGAACAAAATCATTTATAATTTCAATCATGTTGGTATAGCCAGATGCATGGTACAGTTGTTCGTTTACAAATCTCAATTTTGATGAAAATATGGCTTCGGCATCCAGGTATTGGTTCGTTAAAAGTGCTGCCGGTATTCCTGTCAGCCTGAACAATGCACCCGGATAAAAGATTACCTGGAGCACTAAAAAATGCGATCCGATTTTTCTTTTAGTAACTTCAGAAAACTGGCCATACAAAACAACCGGAATATTATTTACGATCTTCCCCGAATTTTGATACTCTACTGTTTCTGTATCGTATGGATAAAAAGCCAGGCAATGTTCCGGTCTTGGGGGATAGGCTTTAACAGGCACAGGGTGGCCCTTTTCAAAAGAGAGATGTACGATTCTGTAAAGCTGTACAAATTCCCTGACATCATTGGCTGGTATAAAATCTTTCAGCAACAATTTAAATGAAGTAGATTATTTTAAATATTAAGTTACGGATTAAATTATAATGTAAGTGGCGGACCCATTACTTTCATTCCATGTGCTGTATGTATCCGGTCCATTTCTTCTTTTGATGGTCTTTCCTTTAAACTGTTCATCAAAGAAAAAAATTCTTCCATTTTGCCGGCTGGTTGCAGCAGGTAAATCATTTTACCTTTATCTGTAAGTTGAATCCATGTATGAGGAATATTTCTTGGCAGAAAAATGGTTTGCCCTGCCGTGAGTATATGAGTGGCATCGCCTGCCACAAAACGATATTCACCTTCGGTAACCGTAAAAATTTCATCCTGTTCAAAATGTAAATGCAGCATTGGGCCTGCTTTTCCCAATCCTGTATATTCAAAAACGGAGAGCATGCCACCGGTATCTTTGGAAGAAATTTTTAGATCATTGGGATGCAGTCCCAGGAATTTTACGGTTTCTCCAAATCTTGATTTACCGGCATCTATAATAAAGGGTTCTTCATTGGAAGCCAGCAATGCTTTTTGAAATCTGTTTTTTGAAAAGACAAAGGCAGGGGCTGCCAAAAGAGAAGTGAGTAAAAATGTTGTACGTTTCATATTATTTTATTTTAGAAAAGTAAAGATGAAAATACATTACGCATGCCAGGTGGTAAAAAATAGACATTTTTTAAATAGCTGCTCAGCGTTTAATCCGGGTATTGTAACACCAGGGGTACAAAATGATATCAGCCATTAGTGAAATATTTTTCAAGACAATTTGACTATTTCAATATTTTATTCTAATTTAATTGCTGTTTGTAAAGTCTAATAAAAACAGGATTGCCTTAAAACTTTTGCTATGTCATATCCAGCTTCCGTTAATACATCCACTATTCAGCAATGGATGGCCAACAAACTTTCGCCGCAGGCTGTGGAGGAAGAAATGATTGCCAAGGGCATGGATGTGGAAACCATTGCATCATACCTGCAAGCTTTTAGGCGGGTGCGAAACAGTCAAAGGCTATTCACCGGTTTCATTTGCCTTGGGATTGGAGCTTTTCTAGGCTTTTTAAGTTGTGTTCTTACATTGATCAATGTGATGCCGCAATTTTATAACATTATCTTGTATGGGTTAACCTCGCTTGCGATTTTAATTATTTTAGTTGGCCTGTATTATGTTTTTGAGTGATGTAGCCATTTATTTCAGCCATATTTTATTTACTTTTCTCACGCTTCATATTCTAAAACAGTCATATTGTGCTCCCTCTTTTTACTGTTTTATGGTGCCACAGCTTACATCATTTCAAAAGCAGTTAAATAAATATCTTCAAAAGGGAATATCCTGATCGATTACGTAATTTATTTTAAATCAAATTGGCTTTTTTTGTGCTTGATTGTTTAAAGGATGGGATATGCATACATTGGCACAGAGAAGGGTGAATCGGGCATTATTTTGCCCTCATCATGCAAGTATAGGCAAATGTATAAAGCTGTTTGTAAAAATTAAAAAGCACCTGGATCTTATTATTTTTCCGACAAACTTTTGTTAACCTGGTAACCAAAAATAAATCCTAAAATAGCGCCAGTTACTGCGCCGGCAATCAATACCGGGATACTGTTGGCATCTATAAAAAACCCAATACCCAAT
>JBBQKO010000410.1:0-2673 GCA_038327005.1 Chitinophagales bacterium
TTTTGGTCCACGTCTTGCTTCCATATTGGGTGTGACAATATCTTCCACGATACACCAAAAATCACCAGCATTACCATGCTCCATTTGTACTTCAATCGACTTGGGAAACATTTTATACAAAGACCTTGGAGTAGAACAATGTACCAATACTCTACAGTTGCCAGGCACTCCTGCAAAACGGTATTCAATATCGATCCGGTAGTTTTTGTAAATAGCGTCCGTAATCAGGTGGCCGCCGGGTGTACCAAGACTTACCAGCAACCCATTTCGTATGATGAAGGGCGTTTTTGCATTTACATTGGTATCCATTTCAGGCACATCTGCATGCCAGCCTGTGAGGTCACTGCCATTGAAAAGTGAGCCTGATTTTTGGCCAATCGAAACGTTAGCAGACAACATCAAAAAAGTAATAATGGAGATAAAAAGTAGCTTATTCATACACAAGATTTGATATCAAAAGTAGGCAATAAATAATTGAAAAGATGAATGCTTAAAATTAAGTAGATGAAACGGTAGATGATATTATTTTACCAGGTAATCGTAAGCGTTACCATGCATTGGATGATTGGTAACGCTTTGCGATAAAATTGAACCAGAGCGATTTTTATCAATGATTTAATAGCGACTTGTTAGTCATGTTTTATTTTACAATTGGACCGCTAAAAATACAGTTATCATAAATGGCATAGCCGCCAAACTTCATCGGTTCTTTTGAACCATAATACCTAAATATACAATTGCTAAATTTTGTTTTATCGCTGTTGGAATAGAACAGGGTTTGTCGGCCGATGACTTGTGGAAACACAAAATGAAAAGTGCAATTGCTGATACCGGTAGGGATTTGTGAAGAAACATTCCCCACAGTTGCAATACTTTCAGAAAATAAATTGGCAATGGTGGTAGAATACCAGCCGCTTTGGCTGATATCAAAAAGCCGGATGCACCTGCCGGCGATATTACCGCCGTCAATGGTATAATTGCCGGCCTGCGATTTACCATACCTGCCTACAGAAATCAATGTATGAATGCTACCCCAGGAATAAATGCCCCGGATTACATTTCCTTTTTCCTGTGCCTGCCCGGATGCAAAGCCTACTTTGGCATCACCGCAACGAATGTTTTCAAAAATTAAAATATCAGCATTGAATGTTTTACCATTGGGGCTTACCAAATAATTGATACTAAAATTACCCACCCACATATCATGAATCTTAACACCAGTGGAACCACTTGAATTTTTTGGACCATCGTAGTCAATCACAATACCTGCGTACAATTCGTCGCATTTGCCATTGGCATCGGTGTATTTTTCATAAGGAATATTATAGTAACTGGAATCTGCACCTGCCGGAGATTTAAACTGACCGGAGATGGTGAGGTTATTCATTTCTGTTCCCTTATTTACCTGCAGACCAATTGCAAAACCATCTGTTGCCGTGTACCTCAAAGTAGTTCCGCTGCCGCTATCCCAAAAGGAAGTTTCTCCATAAATATGAATGGTACAACCAGCATATTGCCCTTTATACAGATTGGCAATGATCAATGATTTATTAAAATTATACACGCCTTTGGGTATGAAAAAATTACGCAGTGTTCCGTTGTTGGCCAATACGGTGTTGATGCCTTTTTGCAATGCCTCACTATTGTCTTTTACCCGGCCTGCACCAAACCATTTAGCGCTAAAGTCGCTACCATAGGTACCTTCCGGAGAGATGGTTAAAGTAGTATCAAAAATCCACTGCCCCGCCGCTGCATCAATGATGCCGCCCCTGATGGTTCCCTTGCCACTGATATGACCTTTGCTGCCAAATTTCAAGATAGCCCCAGATGGTAGGTTCCAGTTATTGTTGATGGTGGTGTCTTTGTTAATAAAAATATCCTGCGCAAAAAGATGGCCATTGCAAAGAAGAAAAAAGAAAACAATGATAACATACCTGGCTTTCATAACGAGTTTTTTAATCGAATGACTGGATTTAAATCACGGTTTATTTTTTAAAACCTGAAAGATTTTTTATCGCTGTTGCAAATTTAACGCCAGCAAATTCTGATAAAATTAAACTTAGATTTCATTGTTTACAAACGTTAAAAAATAGCTCTTCAGCCTTTATCATTGGCAATGAATTAACTTTACGATCACATCGATTCAGAAGCAAGTTCCAATGTGGTGATTTTTTTAATTCTACCCAACATTACTTCAAACATGATAAAATTCTTTTCGGCTACTATTTTCCTGCTAATAACATTGACACCTTTTGCGCAAAATAATAGTAGGAAGCTGGAAGATTTAGTTAATCTTAAAGACCCAGGCTGGCCCTTTGTGCAACAAATGATTGACTCTGCCACCAACCAGTTGGAGATACTTCCTGCGGATAGCAGTAAGGCAAATGATGCCTTGCTAAAAACACAGGTCACTACCCGATCGCCGATGGGAGCCATTATTTATCAAACAGGCGGCATATTGGTTGATCATGGCTGGATCAGAATTCTTGGATCCGGCAGTAAAGCCATCAACCGTTCAATACCCGATTGGAACAAAGGAAAATCGATTCAGGAATTTGGTCAAACCCCTGCTTACCTGCTGATAGCAGACGATGCCGTAGGAGGATTTTTCGCCATCAACGGCGGCGCTTTTGGAAAAGACATGGGCAAAACTTATTACCTGTCGCCAGACAG
>JBBQKO010000411.1:0-2624 GCA_038327005.1 Chitinophagales bacterium
CCAACTTCTCCCCGTCAAAATTGTCCCCAGCAAACCGTAATTGAACCCATCACTGTTTATGGCATCAGTAAATATGCCGGTGAATTCTGGTGCAACTATTACAACCAGCGTTGGGGGCTCGACGTACGAAGTATTCGCTACCCAGGATTAATTAGTTATAAAAGTGCGCCGGGTGGCGGCACAACTGATTATGCGGTAGAAATATTTCACGAGGCGTTGGAAGAAAAAAGCTATGAATGCTTTTTGCAGGAAGACACCTATTTGCCGATGATGTATATGCCGGATGCCATCAAGGCAACCATTGAGCTGATGGAAGCACCGGCAGAAAAAATAAAGATTCGCACCTCTTATAATATTTCTGGTATGAGTTTTTCTCCAAAAGAAATTGCAGATGAAATTAAAAAGCATATTCCTGAATTTGAGATTTCGTATAAGCCCGACTACCGTCAACAAATTGCTAACAGTTGGCCTCAAAGCATTGATGACAGTGTAGCAAGAAATGACTGGGGCTGGAAAGAAGATTATGATTTATCTGCTATGACACAAGATATGTTGGATAATTTATGACACACAATGGCTTCTGTTCACTAAAAAAAAATGTAGTTAAAAAAATAACAGACAGATGGTTTGGAGCAGCGCAATATGCACTTACATTTGTATGAAAAATCTGTAAAATGAAAAAAATAATTGTTTTTACTCTATTGTCGTTTTGTACTTCGATGGTGGTATTCGCACAGGATCAACCGGCATTTAAATTTAGCGCAGGTCCCGAAATAGGATTTGCAACAGGCTCTTTTTCAAACTCACATTCTTTTGGAATTGGAGCCACTGCACAAGTTGATATTTCTTTACAGGAACATTTATATGGCACAATAACCGCTGGTGTAATTTCTTACAATGGCAAGTCTTACGGGGCTGGTCTTAAATACAAAGGAACAACGATTGTGCCTTTTAGAGTTGGTGTAAAATACTTTTTGGCCGGCGGAATTTATGGAGCTTTGCAAACAGGTCTTGGTTTTATCAATAACGGCGGCGGTACCGCTTTTGCTTATTCTCCCCAGTTAGGATATGAATTCAAAACCAAAACCGGGAGAGCAGTGGATGCAACTTTCAAATATGATGGCTATTCTAAAAATGGAATTGGAGCCCTGGGATTTAGATTGGCATATGTATTTTAAATGATTGAAAAATAGTTAAAATAAAAAGAGGTTGTCATATAAAATGACAACCTCTTTTTATTTTAAACTTTGGGTTGAATGGACATTCTTTAAACTTTCTGGATAAAAATATCCTTCATCTTTTGCATCAGATCTTTTTCGAGCATGCGGTGAGCAATCGCAATCATGTTTTTAAATGCCATGTCTTTTGAAATGCCATGGCCGATGATCACAGGTTTTGCTACGCCCAATACCGGTACCCCACCATATACTTCAAAATTAAAACGATCAAAATGTTCGTCGTGTATGCCTCTGCGTTTTGTAAGATCGTAAATGCTTTCCGCCATTTTAAGTACCACATTTCCGGTAAAGCCTTCGCAAACCATTACATCTGATTTGTCTGTTAAAATATCACGGCCTTCAATGTTTCCTATAAAATTAATGTGCTTGTTTTCTTTTAACAACGGATAAGCTGCCTGTGCAAGTAAGTTGCCTTTCCCTTCTTCTTCACCTAAATTGATCAGACCAACTTTTGGGTTCTCATAGTCCAGGATATGTTCGGCATAAAGGGAACCCAATGTAGCAAACTGGGCTAAATATTCTGGTTTGCAATCTGAGTTGATACCTGCATCAACCAGTAACCCAAGCTTTCCATTTTCTCTTGGGATATAGGCACCAATCGTTGGGCGAAGTACGCCCTCAATGGCTTTAATACTAAACAATGCACCAACCATCATGGCGCCGGTATTTCCTGCGCTAATAAAAGCATCTGTTTTGCCGGAGGCCAGTAAATGAAAACCAATTGCTATGGAAGATTGTTGCTTTTCACGAAGTGCTTTGGTAGGATGTTCATGCATCTCTATTATCTGTGAAGCATGAACGATGGTAATATTATCTGAAGGGATGGCATACACTACCAGCAACGCTTTCACATCGGCTTCGTTGCCAATTAGTGTTAGCGTTATGTTTTTGTGTCCTTCCGCAAAAAAAAGCAAAATACCCTTTACAGCTTCCGTTGGTGCATAATCGCCACCCATCATATCAATGGCAATATTCATGGTACATTATTCATTAAATAAAAAGTTCTAAGTTCTATATCCGAAAATCGAATTTAGAACTTAGAACTCAGCATTTGAAAAATATTATGCTTTTAGCGGCGCTTTTTCAGCTACTACTTGTCCTTTATAGTATAATTTTCCTTCGCTTACATGTGCACGATGACGAACATGCATTTCTCCGGTAGTTTTATCTACGGTTAAAGTTGTTTCGCTGGCCTTATAATGCGTCCTTCTCTTTGCGCTGCGCTGCTGCGAGTGGCGTCGTTTCGGATTTGGCATATCTTTAAATTTTAGTTGTTATTGTAATTAAATGTTTGCTTTTTAATATTTTGTCTGTTCACCAGTTTTATTGCTGCTTAAACTGGTCAAGGTCTTTCCAAAGTGCATTGGCATTTCTGGCATCCTCGGT
>JBBQKO010000412.1:0-2595 GCA_038327005.1 Chitinophagales bacterium
AGAGGTGCCTTTACCTTCTACACTTGCAACTGTAATGGTAATTTTTTGTAAATCGCATAGCTTTTTCACGATTGCCAGCCCAAGGCCATTACCCTGGATTTGAGAACTACGGGAATTATCGGCCCTGTAAAAGCGATCAAACAAATAAGGTAATTGTGCCGCAGCAACTCCAATGCCCTCATCTCTTATGGTCAACGATTTTGTAGATTCATCCCATTCGCAAAAGATATTACCATTGGGATGATTGTATTTAACTGCGTTTAAAATCAAGTTATCCAACACCCTTTCCAGCAAGGCCTCATCCGCTTTTACGCTGCAGCTTTGCGGAATTGAAATATGTAGTTGATTATTTTTCGACTGCAGCAATTCTTTATGTGCCAGTGCAATTTTTACAATTATCGGGTAAATTAAAATGCTGTCAGCTTTCGCATTCACAGTGTTCGATTCCAGCCTGGCTAGTTGTAGCAAATCATCAAATAAAAGCGATAAGCGATCGGTTTGAACCATTACATCTTTGATTCTGGATTCGTATTGTTCAGCCGTTCTGTCTTTTCGTAAAAGCACTTCAAGTGTACCTTTGATGGCAGCCAATGGTGTGCGCATTTCGTGCGACGCATCTGCAGTAAATTGCTTTTGCTGGTGAATATTAAATTCGATCCGGTTCAATAATTCGTTGATGGTGGTTGCCAGTTTATAAATCTCATCTTCATTTTCGGGTAGCGGTAGCCGGGATTGGATATTGGTATCATTGATTTTACCGGCCGAATTAATTAATTGGTTGACCGGTGCAATTGCTTTGGATGCCACCAGAGACATAATGAGATATAAAACGGCCAGCGTAATAAAATAAGTAAGACAAAGCACAATCAATAAATTATGCAACACATTAAAGGATTCCTGCTGCGATACACCAATCGTTAAATGGCCGATTATTTTATGATCTTCATTAAAAACAGGAAACTGTCCAAGACGTACTTTTTGGTGATTGATAGTGGAGTTGTAAAAGGTAGTTTTTTCGATGTGAGGATTGAATAAAAAATGGTCCTGCTGTAAATTGGCCGATTTGAAAACAGTGTTTCCGGCAATGTCAACAATCTGTATAAAGGTCGGGTTCACCTCTAACTGTTTGTGTTCAGATTCCTCCCATTCAGGCATTTTATTTTGAATGATCCGATCGCCTTTCCAGTCAAGATTATTAAACACTTCTTCCTTTTCCAAACTGATATCATCATCCAGGTGTTTGTAGGAACTATAGTAAACCACACCATAAATTACAATAAAAACAATTGCTTTAATAATAGCAACCGCCATTGTATTTAATAATGCAATTCTTTTTTTAAAACTCAGCTTCATGTGCTTTCATTTACCCGGTAACCCACGCCCCGTATGGTTTGTATAAAAGATTCCGTACCTGGCTCATCCAGCTTTTTCCGAATGGCATTGATAAAAACATCAATTACAGAAGTGTCCTTATCAAAATGTATATCCCATATTTTTTCGATGATGCGGGTGCGCCTGCATACCTTGCCTTTGTTGCGCAGCAGGTATTCCAGCAACGCAAATTCCTTTTGTGTTAGCTCAACCGGCTGACCATTTTTTGTAACCTGGTGTACGTCTGTATTCAGGATAATCCCGGCGGCTTCAAAAACATTTTGTTCTCCGGCTTTAGTTCTTAGCAACACCCTGATACGAGCCAGCAACTCTTCGAATGCAAACGGCTTTCTAAGGTAATCATTGGCACCGGCCTCCAGCCCAAAAACGGTATCATCAACGGTATCTTTTGCAGTTAAAAAAATGATGGGAACCAATTTATTTTCCTTCCGGATACTTCTGCATATTTCTATTCCACTAACGCCGGGCATCATCCAGTCGAGTAGAAAAATATCGTATTCCGATAAATTATTCATTGCCATATCAAGCCCTATTCGTCCATTGCCCGCAACATCCACTGCAAAGCCTTCTTCTTCCAGTCCGTCTTTAATAAACCCGGCAATCGCTGGTTCATCTTCCGCCAATAAAATTCTCATATCAGTAAGTTAAATAAAATAGTTGAGGTTCTACGTTCACCCTTTTTCTATTCATTCGCCGGATTTGAAAAATCGGGCAATGCAAGCTGAACTCCGGCACCATGTTTATAAACCAATTGACCACCCAAATACCCAGTTCGGACAATGGCAGTAATTACCAGTGCAAATAAAATAATTCCGATTATTTTAGCCCATGTCTTTCTGTATTTAAAAAAATATAAACTGATGTAAAAAGCTGCTGTAACTATGGACAGCCATAATGCAATGGTAGCCGCTTGCTCATGTAATTCCATCACCTTTCCAAGTGATCCCTCTTCCATACCTTCCCCCGCTGCTTTTCCTGCCAAATAAGAAACGAGTGTACCGGCAGTGCCCAATAACAACAAATAAAAAGCCACGTCGCTAAAAAAAGATTTGCGAAAAAATAAGGCTATCAATGCCGAAAGAAAACCAACTATTAATAATGCGATGGGGAAGTGAACCACCATTGCGTGAAGATGTGTTGAAGTGATCATTCTAAATAATTTACCACAAAGGTGGCATTGATTGCATTTGAAATGACCATATG
>JBBQKO010000413.1:0-2569 GCA_038327005.1 Chitinophagales bacterium
CTTCCGGCAAAGTATTGGTAGTGGAATAAGTAGCAACACCAATGGGCAGGATTGCTGATTTTAAAGCGTATTCTACAATGGTGCGGTCTTTACTTTTACATATAATAATGCCAATGGCAGGTTGCTCATGCGGCAGTTTCATTTGATCGTTCAGTACGGTTAAATAAAATTCCATTTTGCCTTTATGCTCCGGTTCAAACTCGCCTATTTTTAAATCGATGGCTATCAGGCTTTGTAATTTTCTGTGAAAAAGCAGCAAATCAATTTTGTACTCCTTATCACTTACAGGCAGTTTGTATTGGTTGCCGATAAAACTAAAATCGGGCCCTATCTCCAATAAAAATTGTCGTATGTTTTTTATCAGGGCTTGTTCCAATTCATATTCACTATGCTGACTGGCCAATTCAAGCAATTCAAAATTGTAATGATCTTTAACGGCTAAGTAAGCTTGCTTTTTGATATGATCAGGCAATACGGCATCAAAATTAGTTTGGTTGAGCAGGTATTTTTCAAAGGTTTTATTTTCTATTTGGTGTGTTAAAACATCTTTTGTCCAGCCATATTTTTTTGTGGAGACGGTGTAGAATTGGCGCTCCTGGTTGTTTTTACATTTTTTTAAAATCACGATATGCTTACTCCAGCTAATTTCTCGTACCAATGGTACGAGATTTACATCTCCCTGGTATTCGGTGTAAAACTGCGCCATCAACCATAAGTTTCCACTGGAAAAACCACTCATACCAGGAAACTCAGTTTGCAACTCGTTTGCCAAAGTAGTAACTACAGATTTACCCCAACCTAAAGATTGTTTTTCCGCAATTGATTTACCCAGTTCCCAATACAAATTAATCAGGTGAACGTTTACAGCTTTTGAGGCTTCGTATTGGGCCTGCCTTACTGTAGCAATTACTTCTGCAATAAACTGTGCTTCTGTTATTTCTATATTCATTCTCAAGTCAGTTTTAAAATTTCACGTATCAATCCATCACTTTCTTCTTCCAGTCTTAAAATATCAGTACTTACTTCTTCAATGCTTCGCAATGGTTTGTGCCGGTAGAAATATTTATTGAAACTTATTTCGTACCCAATCTTGGTGGCTTCCATATTGATCCAGGCCTCCGGCACATGGGGCTTTACTTCTTTTAAAAAGTAGTGGTAAATATTATCCTTCAACGGAATGTTCTCCGTATCTCTTAAATCGCTTTCGGTTTCGTATTGCAGATATTCCCCTTTTTTACCGGTTGGGTAATAGCCATGGTCAGCAAGTTGTGCTTCTGTACAGTCTTGCCGGGTCAATACTTCTTTTAGTTTATCACCAGTTAGTTTCACCGTGCCCTTCATTACTTTTTCGGCAGTGGCATCGTACCAGCTAACGGCATTTAATAGGGCATTTTTTTCGGAGGGAGATATTTTAGAAACAAGGCCGGCCTTGTCTTTACAAACAGCATCTACCAGTTGTCTGAAAATATTAAAGTCGCTGTATTCGTCGGTACCAACAGCTTCCATTAATTCAGTAGCAGCATTTAACAGGTCCAGTTGCTTTTTCCAGAGTGCATCATTGATTAATGTATTGGCTTGTTTGGCATTGAGGTTTAGTTCCTGCTTTTCTGTAAACTCAATAATGGCTTTGGCATGTTTGGCAAGGTTGGTATATACTGCTTCGCCAAATTCGGTGTAAGCCTATTGCATGGGCTCTTTCAGGGTTTTATCAAAACGTAATTCAGCAATGCGTTCGCTGGTAAATTTTGCTTTTAATCGCTTAGGACGTTCAATGGTTACTTTGTAATAACCAAAATCGTCGTTATCAAAAATTTTTGATGCAATGCCTTCTTCTTCTTTAGTATCAGGATTGCTATTGCGTTCTACCGGTTGCATGGTACTATATACGGCAACAATTTCACGGATATGTGCCTGCGCAAATTCGCAGTTTTTAGCACCCAGGTTTTTGCGCAATTTTTGAAACAACAAACCGCCATCTATCAATTGCACTTTGCCTTTGCGGTTGCCGGTTTTGCTATTGCTGAGTATCCAGATATAAGTAGTGATGCCGGTATTATAAAACAGGTTATTGGGCATTTGCACAATGGCTTCCAGCCAATCGTTTTCTATAATATAGCGGCGGATATTGCTTTCGCCACCACCTGCATCGCCGGTAAACAGACTGCTGCCATTGTGTACAGATGCAATGCGGCTGCCCATTTTACTTTGGGTGAGTGGTTTCATTTTATTCACCATCTCCATCAAAAACAACAACTGTCCGTCGGATGAACGGGGTGTTGCATCGGCATCTTCTGCATTATTCCAATAATCTGTTAGTTGTATTTGAAAGCGGGGATCAATGATGTCTTTCCCATCTTTGATATACTTTAATTCGCTTGCCCATGATTTGCCATAAGGCGGGTTGGAGAGCATGTAATCAAATGTATTGCCGGCAAACTCATCGGTAGAGAGTGTAGAACCCACCCGGATATTTTCAGGATTGTTGCCCTTAATCATCATATCACTTTTGCAAATAGCATAAGTTTCATCATTGATCTCTTTGCCATACAAATACACATCGCCTTTGGCT
>JBBQKO010000414.1:0-2550 GCA_038327005.1 Chitinophagales bacterium
AGGGAGGTGAATATGGGTTTTACCAATGAATAGGGTATGGATTGGAGGGCGCAATAAGAATTCGTAATTTTGCAAATAAGAACAAAGTAAGTGAGAAAAAAAACAACGCAACCAAAAACTACACAATATTCTTTAACTGACCTCGTCATTGATAGTATCCTGGACAAAAAAGGGGAAGAAATTGTTCACCTAGATCTTACCGCATTAAATGATGCTGTGACTGATCATTTTATCATTTGTCATGCCGATTCGACAACACAAGTAATGGCTATTGGAAACCATATTGCCGATAATGTGTTAGAGAAGGCGGACATTCGACCATTTGGTAAAGAGGGCTTTCAGAATGCTGAATGGATAATCATAGATTATTCAGATGTAGTAGTTCATGTATTTTACAAGGAAAAACGTGAATTCTACCAGCTTGAGGACCTTTGGCAGGATGCAAAAATTAAAAAAGTTAGTTAAAAATCAAGTTTATTAAAACGAAATGAGTACCGAACAGAACAATCAAAACAAAAACAAGCCTGGTGCCCCAAAAAAATTCAATTTTTATTGGATTTACGGGTTGATAGCCGTTATCCTGATAGGATTTCAGTTTTATCCCTTTGAAGGCAGACCTGTGGAATTGAAAAACATCGACAAGTTTAAAACTGAAATGTTACATCAGGGAGATGTTAACCGCATAGTGGTTATTAATAAGGAGTTTGCCGAAATTTATATTAAGGAAGACCGCTTAGATCAAGAGCCCTATAAAACGGATAAAGTGCCCGCAAAAGGAGCGCAGTATACCTGGACTATTGGTTCTACTGAAACTTTTGAGCGTCAATTAGCCGAATGGCAGGAAGGTGGCAAGGATAAGCCGATTACCGTTTCTTATGAGTCGAGGCAAAATTTATTCTTGAATTTACTCAGTTATTTATTGCCTATTATATTAATTCTTGGAATTTGGATTTTTATAATGCGCCGAGTAACTGGTGGTGGTGGCATGGGTGGCGGTGGCCAGATATTTAATATTGGCAAATCGAAGGCTAATTTATATGACAAGGATACCAAGGTAAACGTAACATTTAATGATGTTGCTGGTTTAGATGAAGCCAAGGAAGAAGTAATGGAGGTAGTTGACTTCCTAAAGAACCCTAAAAAGTATACTTCTTTGGGCGGTAAGATTCCGAAAGGCGTATTGCTTGTGGGCAGTCCAGGAACGGGTAAAACTTTGTTAGCAAAAGCGATGGCTGGTGAAGCTCAAGTTCCATTTTTCAGCATTTCGGGTTCCGATTTCGTTGAAATGTTTGTGGGAGTAGGTGCGAGTCGCGTTCGTGATTTATTCCGCCAGGCAAGGGAGAAAGCGCCTTGTATAATATTTATAGATGAAATTGATGCGATTGGTCGTGCACGTGGAAAAAACATGATACAGAGCAACGATGAGCGTGAAAATACATTGAACCAGTTATTGGTAGAAATGGATGGTTTTGGAACAGATAAAGGCGTAATTATTTTAGCTGCCACTAACCGTCCCGATGTATTAGACCCTGCTTTATTGCGTCCGGGCCGTTTCGACCGTCAGATTTCTATAGACAAGCCAGATTTAGCTGGTCGTGAGCAGATATTTAAAGTACATCTTAAGCCGATTAAAGTTGCGCCAGACTTAGATCCACATAAACTTGCATTACAAACACCAGGGTTTGCTGGAGCCGACATTGCGAACGTATGTAATGAGGCCGCATTAATTGCAGCACGACGCGGTAAGAAATTTGTTGAAATGCAGGATTTTAATGATGCTGTTGACCGTGTTATTGGCGGTTTAGAAAAGAAAAACAAGCTAATATCTCCAGAGGAGAAAAAAATTGTGGCGTATCATGAAGCTGGTCACGCAATTTGTGGATGGTATTTAGAATATGCCGACCCATTGGTAAAAGTTTCAATTGTACCAAGAGGTATTGCAGCTTTAGGGTATGCCCAATATTTACCAAAAGAGCAATATCTATACACAAAAGAGCAACTAATTGATATGATGTGCATGACGTTAGGTGGCCGAGCGACTGAAGACATCATTTTTGGTAGAATTTCTACTGGAGCACAAAACGATTTAGAGCGGATAACTAAAATGGCCTATGCCATGATTACCGTTTATGGAATGAACGAGCGCATAGGAAATATTAGCTTTAATGATCCGCAGCAAGATTATCGGTTTGCGAAACCTTATAGTGAGCAATTGGCAACGGCAATTGATGAGGAGGTGAAGAAATTAATTGGAGATGCTTATATCCGTACGAAAGCATTGTTAAACGAAAAACGTGAACAGTTAGAATTCATAGCCAAAGAGTTACTCGATAAAGAAATCATCTTTAAGAGTGACATGGAACGCTTAATAGGTCACAGACCTTTTGAGGAAAAGCATCCTGAACTTGTAGCTAAAAAAGATGAAATTGTTTTTAAGGAAGATGTTGTAGAAACTGAATCCACTAAAACACCAGAATAATAGCTTATTAACTGAAAAAACCGATAAAATCCACTTTTATCGGTTTTTTTTATGATGTCTTCTGCTTGGCG
>JBBQKO010000415.1:0-2438 GCA_038327005.1 Chitinophagales bacterium
TTCTTTGTATTTAATTTATGGCAGGATTGGCGGGAACTTCATTTTTTAGCCCGACAGTTTTTAGATTATGAACCTGGCATTCATTATCCCCAGTTACAAATGCAATCAGGTGTTACGGGCATCAATACCATCCGGATTTATAACCCCATCAAAAATTCAGAGGAACATGATTCGGAAGGATTGTTTATTAAACAATGGGTTCCTGAATTAAAAGAATTACTGGCTAATCTCATTCATCAACCGTGGAAATTGAGCGCTATTGAACAAGCGTTATATCATTGCAAAATTGGTAAGGATTATCCTGCACCCATTGTTGATATTGAAGCAACGAGAAGATATGCAAGCGAAATAGTTTGGGATTTAAGAAAAGATGGTCTGGTAAAAGAGGAAGGTAAGCGCATTCTGCAGAAGCATGTGGCAAAGCGGAAAACTGTAACCAAAGTAACTGGCAAAAAAGCAATTGGTTCCAATCAAACTGCATTGGATTTGTAATTGTGGTATCATCAAGGTTTGATGTGGGTTTATGTTTATTCAAGTTTATATTCAATTGTCAATTATCACGAAGAATAAAATATTTCCAACTAAATTTACCAAAACAATACCTTCGTTTCTATTCATCGAATTTCAATGCTAATTTATTTATTACGATTTAAGTTAGGTTGCAATTGCAGTGTTATTGTTTAGGTCATCGATTTTATAAACCAATAGAGTCTTTTTTATTTTTGTAGTTTAAAATTTTCTTATTTATGCAAGCAACCATTGATCTGCAGATTACCGATCCTGTCTACAAAAAGGATTCGCTCATCAATCCGGTACAGAAGTTTTTGTTGCGCTTTATCAATGATAAAAGAGACCTGCCTTTTCTCCGGCTTTGTCTTGTAATCTCTTGCACAACCATTCCGGCAGCCATTTATTTTTTTGTAACTGACAATTTTAACTGGTGGTTTGCGCTCATCTATTTTTTATTCAATGCCATTTTTTTGATGGGGTCGTATATCCTGATGTTGCACAACACTTCTCACAGAGGGCTTTTTAAAAGGAAATACAATTTTTTAAATAAAGTTATTCCATGGGTACTTGGTCCATTCTTTGGCGAAACACCTGAAAGTTATTTTGCCCATCATGTAGGTATGCATCATCCCGAGAATAACCTGTCTGAAGATTTAAGCAGTACCATGAAATACCAGCGGGACAGCTTCCGTGATTTCATGCGTTACTTCCTCCAGTTTTTTATATTTGTAATTGCTGATTTGTCCGCTTATCTTAAGAAAAAAGGACGGATTAAAATACGTCAAAAGTTTCTATCAGGTGAGTTTACCTGGTATGTTGTGGTGGCGATACTATTGTTTTTTAATTGGCGGGCAACTTTTGTAGTTTTTATTTTCCCATTGATTTTTACCCGGTTTATGATGATGGCGGGTAACTGGGGACAGCATGCTTTTATTGACCTTGCAACTCCCGAAAATTGCTATCGCAATAGTATTACCTGTATCAACTCACCCTACAACAAGCAGTGTTTTAATGATGGATACCACATTGGCCATCACCTCTATCCCTCGATGCACTGGACAGATATGCCGGTTAATTTTAAGCAAAATATCGACAGCTATGTCAAGGAGAAGGCCATCGTTTTTCGCAAGTTAGACTTCTCCATGGTTTGGTTTTTATTAATGACAAAAAGCTATGGCACGTTGGCAAAGTATTATGTAGAACTCAACCCGGAGCAGCCTAAAACTAAAATGGAGATTATTGCCTTGCTGAAAGAAAGAACCAGAAAGGTTGAGACCGCTTCTTGATTATTGGTCAACAATTTGGAAAGAGAAAGGTTGAAAGCATTCGTTCCGAAAGCACTGGCACTGGCAGTGAAAAGAAAAGGTTTGGATTTCAGTAATGCAGTACAATTGCCTTTGCTAAATGATAAACAGGTCAATTTTTCCGGTGCTAAAAATTCTTATCATTTTAACGTCGATATTCCCATTTCTTAATACAGATGCTTTTACAGTAAGGGCTTGCAGAATATAGTGGCTTTCAATCTTAAATGACTGGCAGCAGCTCAAGTGCTACGTTAATTATAGTATCGATATTCACCATTCACAATCCACCATTCACATTTAACTATTCACAATTGACCATTCACGCTTAGCACTCCTTACAAACTCACCACTTTCAGCGTGTTTTTTATCCTGTTTACCTGGTGAATCAACTCCTGCTTTTCTTTACTGATAACGGTTATATGTCCCATTTTTCTGCCTGGTCTGGTTTCCTTTTTACCGTAAATATGTACAAAAACATTGTCAAGTTGTAAGAGTTCTTTCAGTCCTTCGTAGTGTGCAATTCCGGAAAATCCTTCGGCACCAATGAGGTTTACGATAGCGGCGGGTAATATATGATCTGTGTTTCCGAGTGGATACCCAAGCATGATCCGCCACAACATATCA
>JBBQKO010000416.1:0-2408 GCA_038327005.1 Chitinophagales bacterium
GACAGAACACGTGTATAAGT
This sequence comes from Chitinophagales bacterium, assembly GCA_038327005.1. Lineage (GTDB taxonomy): Bacteria > Bacteroidota > Bacteroidia > Chitinophagales > Chitinophagaceae > Ferruginibacter. The sequence continues at coordinate 21 of JBBQKO010000416.1, forward strand.
TCGATAATCCTAAACGCTATCTAAATCAACTATTCGAAATCAACACTATTTTAGTTCGGCTGCTTATACAAACCGAATTCTGAAATCGTGGGATTCAATCTGGATGATTCAATCCTTAACCGCAGTTTCTGTGTGGTAACCGCATCGAATTTCAAGATGCGCTTATAGCCAACTGTTGTTCCTTCCGTTATTTTTTTCCACTCGTTGCCATCGCTGTACTCGAGTGTAAATTTTTCTATTCGTTGGCCAACGCCAATATTTTCCTGCAGTACCAGCACATCAAATGTTTGATTGCCTTTTAAAATAAATTCAATGGTAGTAGTGGTGTCTTTCTTAGCGGTCGTAAAAAAACTTGCATAGTTACCATCCAGTATTGCATTTTTATTAAGACCGTTTACCGATTGAACAATTGCACCTTTTGCAAGATTGATCGTAAATATTTTATCACGCAACTTTTTCCATCCCTGCAAACTCTTTACATCAGCGGCATTGATCAGTCCATCTTTGTCGGGTGGAATATTTACCAGTAACACACTATTTTTACCAACTGAATTATAATAGATGTCCAATAATTTTTCAGGTGTTTTTACTTTATCATCTTCTTCCGGATGATAAAACCAACCCGGCCTGATGGACACATCCGTTTCGGCAGGATACCACACCAGTCCTTTTGCATTTTTTATCTTTTCCCTGCTGCCCAAATCATCCCCCATCATATCGCCCTGTGGTTTAAAATTAATGGCCTGTTGCGAATTGCCTGCTATTGCTGCCAGATTTAAATTATTGGCAGGTACCACACTCCATTCTGTTTCACGTCCGTAGCCACTTTCGGTGCCTACCCAGCGCACATCCGGCCCCATGATGGCAATGGTTGCGGTGGGTTGTAATTTGCAGATCAGTTTGTACCAGCGTTCAAAATCATACACCTGCTTTTTACCATTCGGACCTTCGCCATTGGCACCATCAAACCAAACCTCATCTACCCGACCATACCTGGTAAGCAACTCAGTCAGTTGGTTTACAAAGAAATCGTTGTAAGCTTCAGAACCATACACAGACGCATTTCTATCCCAGGGAGAAAGATAAATACCAAAGCCGACCTTGTACTTTTTACAAGCTTCCGACACTTCTTTCACTACGTCTCCATTACCCTGTTTCCACGGACTGCTTTTTACACTGTGTTGGGTGGTTTTTGTAGGCCATAAGCAAAAGCCATCATGATGTTTGGCCGTAATAATTACCTGTTTGATACCGGCTTCTTTTGCTACACGTACCCACTGGTTGGCATCCGGTTTTACCGGGTTAAAGATTGTAGGCTCTTCTTTACCATTGCCCCACTCATTATTTGTAAATGTATTTATACCAAAATGAAAGAAGGCCGTCAGTTCCAGTTGCTGCCATCGCATTTGCCGGGGCGAAGGAACGATGGTTGCTGCTTTTTGTATGATTGACTTTTCGTTATCTACAGGTTGAATGATGGCATAATTTTTTTGTTGTGCCTTTGCACCGATCAATAAAAAACACAAGCAAACGGATGTTAATAATTTTTTGCTCATTATTATTTTTTATAAAATCAATTTGTTTTAATAGTATAATTAATTACGCCAGTAAATGTGGTTTGGACTGGTAAACCTCCCACAACAATTCGCCGAAAATTGTATTGGCCCATGCAAACCATTTTCTTGTAAAATTTGTGGAATCATCTTTATGAAAAGCCTCATGCATAAAACCGGTTCCTCCATGTGTTTTACGCAGGGTTTCGATACAGGCTTTTATTTCGTTGTCATCCTTGCTGGTTAATCCACGCATTACGATGCTCAATGGCCAGATCATATCCATACCTGCATGCGGCCCGCCAATACCTTCTGCTGCTTTACCTTTAAAGAAAAACGGATTGTTGGCAGAAAGCAACATTTTACGGGTATTGATATAAATCGGATCCGTATTTTTTACTGCATCAAGGTAAGGCAACGATAATAAACTCGGTACATTGGCATCATCCATTAAATGAAAACTACCAAAACCGTTTACTTCGTACGCATACACTTTTCCGTATTGCGGATGATTGATTACGGCATGCTGTTGCAAGGCTTTTTCTACTTCATTTGCCAATGCCTGTAATTCATTTGCAAGTATATCATCTTTTGAAATTTGCTTCGCCATAATGGCGGCCTGTTTCAAGCTTACCACCGCAAAAAAATTGGATGGAATCAGGAAAGGAAAAACAGTAGCATCATCACTTGGCCGAAACATGGAGCAGATTAACCCTACCGGTTTAACCGGGTAACCATAACCTGCCAATGGAACGCCATCGGTTGCCCATGCAGTAGTGCGCTGGAATGAGTAAGGTCCTTTATCATTTTTGCGTTGCTGCTCTTTAAATGTTTT
>JBBQKO010000417.1:0-2360 GCA_038327005.1 Chitinophagales bacterium
TAAGCGGAAAAGATCCCCAGTTGGACAAAGCGATTGATGAAATATTGAAGCAATTGAAAAAATAATTTTCTTAGTCCTTTTTTAAACAAAAATTGTAACCGGCTGTTTTAAACAAAAAGTAATCACATGGCAAAACCAACAATTGAATTAATCAACGCTCTAAGGGAAACTGCTTCTAGGCTTCGCAATGGAAGTCATTATGCATGGGGACATCATGGCGCCTGTAATTGTGGTAACCTGGTGCAGGTGGTAACAAATTTCACCGAAGGAGAAATTTTACGTTATTCCCACACCGGTATCGGCGAATGGACAGAAATGGCACAGGAGTTTTGTCCGGTTACAAACGCACCGCTTACATTGGTCATTACCCGTCTGGAAGAAATAGGCCTAACACCCACGGATATTCACAACATTGAATACCTGTCGGATAAGACAGTGCTAAAATATTTGCCTAATGGCTTCCGTTGGCTCAAGCGCAACAAGAGGGAAGATGCGGTTGAGTATTTTGAAGCATTTGCCAATTTGCTGGAGGAAAAACTGATTCAAACAATTGATATCAGTATGTTGAATGTAATGCCAAAGTCAACACCGGTTGCAAATCGCAGCAAGTTGGTAATGGTTTAGTTAATATTTGGAAAGCTTTTTATAATTTAGTTTATCCGGCCGGTGATTTTTTCACCGGCATTTTTATGAGCATCCATCGGCTACATTAAAAAATTATAGAATAAATCGAATGGTAATATATTTCAAAGCACAATAGCATTCAACAGTATTATAGATTGTTTTTAATTGTTTAAATATTTATGTAAGCATGCTTGTTCTTTATTTATCTTTAACGAAACATCTATTCCTTTTACTTTATGAAAAATTGCTTTTTTCTACTCCTTTTCCTGCTTTTAAAAATAGAAAGTTTGCAGGCTGGCACCATTGTAGTAACTACCAATGCAGATAGCGGTCCAGGCTCTTTACGGGAAGCAATTACATTGGCCGCAGCAAATGGTATCGTAACTGTTGATACCATTGTATTTAATATAACCGATACCAGCAGGGCCGCAAGAACGATTACCATCGGAGCACAATTGCCCGATCTTACATCCAATCTCATAGTTGATGCAAGCACACAGCAGGGAAGTAAAATAGGACAGTCGGACGCAAAGATAATTTTGCTTTTATCTACCATCAGAACTACGGCGTTTTACTTTTTCAATTTCTTCAATGCGAAAAATGTGCAGATATATGGCTTCTTTTTTTATAAAAATTTTTCTACCCTATTTAATCCGGGTCAGACTTATGATGCGGGTATCCGCTTCAATTTAAGTGAAGCTGTAACAATTGGCAAACCCGGCAAGGGCAATTATTTCAGGGGTGTCTATTACGGTATATTCAATCCAATCCAGTCGTATGATGACATTTATAAAAGAAATTCAACCAACATCACAATACGAAGCAATGTATTTGGTTACAATGAAAATGGCGAACCTACAATCCAGGATAATTGGGGTGGTGGGCCATTTGCCGATCCTGTTTCATACGCAATATATGCAATCAATTCAAAAGATATTTCAATTGGCGGAGACTCGGCTGCTGCCGGCAATTCATTCTTTTCAGAAAAGGTACTGATTCGATCTCAAGTGGCGGAAAATGGATCGCTGATTTTTAAAAATAACATTGCAGGGACTAAAACAGACGGAACCATTTTTGGGGCACAGAGTTATAACCCCATTATAATTAAATTGGGTAGCACTATCGAATGGCCATATACCCCAAATTATAAAATTGATATCATTGATAACAAGATTATTGGTGGGATGGAGATTTATCACAATTCCGGTTTCCTTACAGTGCAGGGCAACAAGTTGTTTTCGCCTAACACAAGTATGATGGGTGCCACCTATGACATGAAATTGAACATTTCATTATGCACTGGTGGTGGCATCATTGGGGGAGAATTGCCTGAGCAGCAAAACCAGATTTATACCGGCTCGTGCCTGCAATACAGTATCAATTGGAATGGCTCCTCATATCCTAAAGGTGTGGTTATTGCAGCATCACCAAAGATTGCAATCATCAAAAATAAGACCTATGGCAGTGCTGTTTATGGAGCAGGTATATATGTTTTTAATTCAAAAGAACCTGTAATAAGAATAGACTCTACAGCCGTAAATTTTGTAAAGGGCAAGGCAACACCCGGTTGTAAAATTGAAGTGTTTTTAGATGACGCATGCTGGGCCTGCGATGGCGAATTTTTTTTAGGAAGAACTACTTCCAATGCCGATAGTACCTGGAGTTTTACCGGCACATTCAATGGCGTGGTAATTGCGACAGCAGCTAAGGGTGATAGTACCACAACTGGTTATACC
>JBBQKO010000418.1:0-2272 GCA_038327005.1 Chitinophagales bacterium
CCGATTGGTAAATCGTCCCGTAGTAATCCGGTTACTTATATAAAAGCCTATGATGAAATCAGGGAACTGTATAGTAAACAACCGCTTAGTAAAATGAGGGGATTTATGCCGAAACATTTTTCTTTTAATGTAGATGGAGGTAGATGCGATGCCTGCAAAGGTGAGGGAGAACAAATTGTAGAAATGCAGTTTTTGGCAGATGTACATCTAACATGCGAAGTATGCGGTGGAAAAAGGTTTAAGGAGGAAGTGCTGGAAGTGGCGTACAAAGGCAAAAATATTTACAATGTGCTGGACATGAGTGTAGATGATGCCATCGTATTTTTTTCAGAAGAAGCGGATGTAGCAAAAAAAATACAGCCCCTGAGCGATGTTGGATTGGGCTATGTAAAACTTGGGCAGTCAAGCAATACCTTGTCGGGTGGCGAGGCACAACGAGTGAAGCTCGCTTCATTTTTAGGCAAGGGAAAATCGCAGGGCAATATTCTTTTTATTTTTGATGAACCTACCACCGGACTTCATTTTCATGATATAAAAAAACTATTGACCTCATTTAATGCATTGATAGAACAGGGTCATACCATTTTAGTAATTGAACACAATACAGATGTGATCAAGAGTGCTGACTGGGTAATTGATCTTGGCCCAGAAGCTGGAGATGGCGGTGGTAATCTTGTATTTGCAGGTAAGCCGGATGGGCTGAAAAAATGTAAGGAAAGTTATACGGGGAGGTATTTATAGTTTGGGAAGCCCATTGCTACTAATAGTAAAATACTTATTGTTGGTAGTTGGACTAAGTGTGAATTGCCAATGGTGAATAGTCAGTCCTTCACGATTCACCACCGGATCTCTATCGGGTCACTGATCAAACCTTTATTTTCTTCTTAGCGTAGCACCTGTTAAAATAAAAATGCATCAACAGTTGGTTGATGCATTTCAATATTATTAAAAACAAGTGATCAATTATCTAAGCCTGTCAATATTCTTAATTATTTTTTCATCTTTATTGATTCCACGGGCCGCCAAAATTAAAGCGACAATAATGAGGACGTGAGCCGAGGCGGTAATCGCATATTCACCCAAAGTGAAATTTTGCAATGCTTTGTAATATAGAAACAACAGCAACAAATCAAGCACGATACCAGCAATGCATAGCCGCAGTTGTATGATCCTGGTTTTATAAAGAAAAATTGTAATCAGCGTTAGTACACCCAATGCAATGGTGGTGATCATCAGCCCTATATTCTCGGTGCCATTCAATTGGTGGTACTGATTGTCGGGCAGGGAAGTTCCACTGTAAAAGGAAAATTTCAATGTAAGAAAAGCAATAATAGTTGCTACCAGTAGCCAAACAGATTGTATTCGCTGGATCATGCGATAGATTTTTTTAAAGTGATAAATAGCATTGTGAATGGTGAATGGTCAATGGTGAAAATGCAGCGGGTTTACCAAAATTCTTTATCGTACAACTACAAAAAAGAAAACTACTGATTTATTATAGGGCATCTCTAAAAACTTACCTTTTCCTCTCTTTTGGAGAGGAATTAAAGATGAGGTCAAATAAAAAAATGAGTTTTTAGAGATGCCCTATATTCTATTCACCATTGACCATTCACAATTCACCGTTATAATTCCGGATATAAAACAAACTGGCTCATAAATTCATTTACCTGCTTGCGCACCGTGCCGATCACATTGGCATCATCCGCATTCATCAATACATTGTCAACCGCATTTACTACAAACTGCATGTCGGCTTCTTTCATACCACGGGTTGTGATCGCCGCTGTTCCTATACGAATACCGGATGTTACAAAAGCACTTTTATCATCAAACGGAACCATATTTTTATTCAGGGTAATATCGGCCTGCACCAGTGCTTGTTCCGCTTTTTTACCACTGATGTTTTTATTGCGCAGATCAATAAGCATTAAATGGTTGTCGGTACCATTGCTAATCAGTTGGTATCCTTTATCTACAAATGCTTTGGCCATTGCCTGCGCATTGGTAATGATCTGTTGTGCATAAATGGTAAACTCATCCGTCAAAATTTCTCCAAAAGCAATTGCTTTGGCTGCAATCACATGTTGCAAAGGCCCACCTTGGATACCAGGAAATACTGCCATATCCAACAGGTTACTCATCATGCGGGTATTGCCTTTTACATCTTTCAATCCAAACGGATTTTCAAAATCTTTCTTCATTAAGATAATACCGCCTCTTGGTCCACGCAACGTTTTATGCGTAGTAGAGGTTACAAAATGGCAATGTT
>JBBQKO010000419.1:0-2251 GCA_038327005.1 Chitinophagales bacterium
TTTCTGGAGTTGTATCCGGTAAGAAGTTACCAATCTACCATTTCGCAGGAGCTTGTTTTTACCTTTCCATCACAAGATACCGTTCAGCAAATTATGGTGGAATGGCTCAATGAAAAAGAAAGTATTTTGACCAATGTTAAAATGGATCAAATCATTGAATTAAGCCAGGCTGATGCGGTTGCTAAAAATAGTTCAGCACCCGCCGACGCAACAAAAATATTTACAGATATTACTGAAAAAGCTGGAATTAATTTCAGGCACACAGAAAATGAATTCATTGATTTTAAAGATGAAGTCCTCCTGCCTTATCAATTGTCTAAGCAAGGGCCGGCTCTTGCAAAAGGAGACGTTAATGGCGATGGCCTCGAAGATATTTTTATTGGCGGAGCAGTTGACCAGGCAGGGATAATTTACCTGCAAACAGCAGGCGATCATTTTATGGCATCTGCGTCTCAGCCATGGGCAGCGGATGCCGCCAGCGAAGATGTAAATGCGTTATTTTTTGATGCAGATAAAGATGGTGATCTTGATCTTTATGTGGTAAGTGGGGGCAATGAATATGGCGATCAATCTCCAGAATATGCTGACAGATTATATATCAATGACGGTAAAGGAAACTTTAGTAAAAGCACCGATGCTTTGCCTTCAATGCTGAGTAGTAAACAGGCAGTAGCGGCGGCTGATTTTGATAATGATGGCGATATAGATTTATTTGTTGGTGGCAGGGCAGTGCCAGGTTCCTTTCCGGTGGCGTCTCAAAGTTACCTGTTGAGAAACGATTCAAAGAATGGACAAGTTCGGTTTACCGATGTAACGGCCACGGTTTGTCCGGCGTTACAAAAACCTGGTATGGTAACGGCTGCTCAATGGGTGGATATCAATAAAGATAAATATCCCGAACTGGTGCTGGCTGGTGATTGGATGCCCGTGATGTTGTTCAAAAATGACAAAGGAAATTTAGAAGATATTTCTGCCGCTTCCGGAATCAAAAATTTGAACGGAATGTGGTCGGCACTGAATGCTACCGATATTGACGGAGATGGCGACATCGATTTTTTATTGGGTAATTGTGGCTACAACGATCAGTTTTCAAAAACCAGTAAAAATCAGCCGCTTCAATTGTATGTAAACGATTTTGATGACAATGGCACCATCGATCCTTTAATGTGTTATTACATCCAGGGCAAAAGTTATCCCATGGCTTCCAGAGATGAATTGCTGGATCAGCTTCCCGGATTAAAAAAGAAATATGTGCATTACCGGGATTATGCAAATGCTACGATCACCGATATTTTTTCGCCGGACAAAATAAAACAGTCTACCCTGTTGCACTGTGATGAACTGGCTTCCGGGATTTTATACAATGATGGAACCAATCATTTTACATTTAAGCCATTTCCTGTGCAGGCACAGGTCTCCAAAATATTTGGTATAGAAACAGCAGACTTTGATCACGACGGTAAAACCGATGTATTGTGTACAGGTAATTATTTTCCTTACCGGGTACAATTGGGCCGTTCAGATGCAAGCCTTGGGTTATTGATGAAAGGTATGTCCACAGGTGACTTGCAAATAGTTCAGCCATCCGTTAGTGGTGTGTATATTGATGGTGACGTAAGAGCGACAGTACAGATAAAAAATAAGGCTGGAGACAATTTAATTGTCGTTGCAAAGAACAATGATGGGGTGCAGGTTTTAAAAGTAAATAACCAATGAAAAAGATAATAAGCATCTTATTGTTACTTCAACAAATTTGTTTTGCCCAGGTAAAAAATTGGGAAACGGATGCTGCTCCGTTGCACCGTGCCCAAAAGGCTTTGACGGATGTAATCATACATGATATTTTCTCTCCACCGGTGGCTAGCAGAATTTATGTGTACACCAATATTGCAGCTTATGAAGTATTGGTGAAGGCCGACAAAAATGGTCGTTCTCTCAAGGGGCAGCTAAATTCATTTCCGGTGATACCTGCCGCCACTAAAAAGGTAAATTTTTCTTTAGCGGCAGTAAATGCATTTTTAATTACCGGAAAAAGTCTCGTTTTTTCAGAAGATATATTGCAGGATTCTACCAATCATATTTTGGAATGGTATCAGCAAAAAGGAATCACGCCGGAAGTATATAAATCTTCTCTTGATTATGGCTTACAGGTCGCAACTATTGTACTGCAATGGGTGGCAAAAGACCAATACAAAGAAACACGTAGCCTAAGACGGTATAGCTTTTTAAAACAAGAAGGAAAGTGGTTGCC
>JBBQKO010000420.1:0-2218 GCA_038327005.1 Chitinophagales bacterium
TGGGTGGCTGCATACTCAATTACCCGGATAAATTCATCCATGGAATGATCAAAACCTTTTTCCCCATCATTGCCACCTTCTACCCCATAATCTAAAATTACCTGTACGTTGTATTCTCCTAATTTTTTAGCCACCGGGGAAGTTTCTTCCAACGTTTCGCCGCCAACAAATTGCTGAAAGATTGTTTTACGTATGATTGATTTTGTAAACGGCAGATTCCATTTGATAGCAACAGGCGTTACTTTTAAACCAAGTTTCACCATCCATTCGGTTCCAATTACAGCAAAAAGAAAACGGGCAGTTTTAAGGTCGGAAGTTTTTTTGTAAGCAAACGCAGATTCGGTATTATCAAAGGAAATATCAGATTTTGTATGCATATAAAAATGAAATTTTATACGCAAAGATAAGGAATGAAAAGGCTACCAATTTCTGCTCCATCAACACAACCACTGTTAATGATGTTCATTTTTTGTACGCCGTTGAATAGGTAATCATTTGTTCAAAATAAAGGTCTTTTTAGTTGATGATTTGCAATGTTTGATTGGTTGATTTAGTTGAATAATAATCGGACCATTCAGAATCAGGTGTTTAATTTTAAATTCGCTTTTCAGCAGTCTTAACAATTAAAATCATTTACATTTCGATAATTTATATTTTGACCTGATGGACATCGGGTCAAAGTATAAATTGTAACCATTGATATCAAAAATTATTAAATCGCCTGGTGATTAAATGGCTGCAACACCATCTCACTTACTACCCCACTACGAGGCTGCTGACAGAGAAACCAGATTGCTTTGGCCGCTTCGTCGGTCTGCACCATTTTTTCACGTTGTACTTTCAAATCAATCGTGTCCCAAAAAGGTGAATCAACACCGCCTAGGAATAAATTGGTGATGCGTATATCCGTACGTTTTAGTTCTTCCCGGATACTTTGCATCATCCCTACCAGGCCATATTTGCTGGCGCTGTATGCTGCAGCTCCGGCCATCGGCACTTTAGCCAATACACCAGGGATATTTATGATGAGTCCTTTCTTTACTTCCTTCATGGCGGGTAAAAATGCTTTTACTAAAAGAAAAGGCGCATACAAATTGTAATGAAGAGATTTCAAAAAATCTTCTTCTGAAAGTGTATCCATTGATTTAATGATTCCAATGCCAGCCGCATTTACCAATATATCAATAGAAGATAATTGTTGAAAATATTTTTCTTTCAATTCATTCACCGCCGCTGGTTGAGAGATGTCGAGGGCAAAGGTTCTCTCTGCAGGAATGGCATTTTCATTGGCAACTTGTTGCAGCTTTTGTACATTGCGACCCGCCAGAAATAGCTTTGCACCGCTGCCTGCTAGTAGCTTAACCACTTTTGATCCTATCCCACCGGTTGCTCCAATTACCAGTACATTTTTTCCGTTTAACGTTTCCATAATAAAGTGTTTGCTTATCAAACAAAGCTGAAATCATTTTGTTTAATAAAACTTACGCATGAACGAAATCACCATCATATTTCCGCACCAGCTTTTTAAAGAACATCCGGCAGTTGAAATTAGTCGAACCGTTTACCTGGTAGAAGAAAGTCTCTTTTTTAACCAATATAATTTTCATCAACAGAAGATAGTGTTGCACAGAGCCAGCATGAAAACGTATGCAGGTTATTTGGCTAAAAAGAAAATAACGGTTGAATATATTGAAGCTTCTGGTGACTATGCAGACATTAGAAATTTACTATCACACCTCCACAGTAAAAACATCACTACCATTCATATTGCAGACGTTGCAGATAACTGGCTGCAAAAAAGAATGGAGGAAAGCTGCGGGCAATATTCGATCAACATAGTTCAATACGCTACACCGAATTTTTTGAATACCATGGAGGAAGTAGCACCTTATTTTGATAAAAAGAAAACATATTTTCAAACAGGATTTTATACAGCACAACGCAAACAAAGAAATATATTACTGGATGCCGCAGGCGAGCCTACAGGCGGTCAATGGACCTTTGATGCAGACAATCGCCAGAAGTTTCCCAAATCGGAGAAAGCACCGGCCATAAGCTTCGCCAAAGAAAATGACACAGTAAAAGAAGCGAAAGACTATGTTGCCAAAAACTTTGGAAAAAACTATGGTAACATCGAACAGTTTATTTACCCCACCGATTTTGCAGGTGCAGAAAAATGGCTGGATGAATTTTTAAAAGAACGTTTTGCAAAGTTTGG
>JBBQKO010000421.1:0-2133 GCA_038327005.1 Chitinophagales bacterium
GGTGGCGGGGTGAACAATGGCATTCAGTTGCGCCAGTTTTTCTTCATTGTTAAAAACCAATCCCGATAAATATTTCCGGTTTAGTTTACCATCCAAATAGGTTTCTTTTCCAAAAAGTTGTTGCAATTGTATCCTGATCGATTCATCGTCATTCATTAATTTTTTTGCTGCATCATCTGCATAATAGATGGGTATGCCCAGTACATTGAACACTTTTGCAACGGTGCTTTTACCGCTGCCAATACCGCCTGTAATACCAACTTTTAGTATCATAAAATTTGTGTAATGTCTGAATAAAAGACAACTAATTTCAATTAATTGTTTGTTTAAAAAACTGCGGATCAATAAAAATAAATAAGAGAATCTTTAACCAAATCAAATCAAAATATACCTAAAGTTCTAAACAAAATAAAAAACCGGTCGCAATAAAAACGACCGGTTAAAATTATCAATTAAATAGTACAATTACCCTTCTAACCCAAAATTGAAAAGCGATATCTGTTCAAAAACTCCTTCGTATGCCCCTTTGGGGTTAGGGGCTGCTTTCAAACGCTCCTTTCTCATTCCCCTTCAGGGGTTAGGGGCTTCTTCTTCCTCTCCTTATGCCTTTGAATCTGTTACAGGTTTATTCAAACTTGCAGACATTTCCATGCTCACCGTACTTTTTTCAATTTTCAGGTAGCTACCCGGACTTACTTCCAGGCTCAGCGTTCCATCTTCATTTACTTTATTGATAGTGCCATGTATACCGGCGATGGTTACTACCTTATCACCTTTTTTCAAATCGGTGATAAATGTTTTTTGTTGCTTTGCTTTTTTAGCCTGCGGGCGTATCATAAATAGCCAGAATACTAAAATCATTGCTCCCATAAAAATTAAAGAAAAGCTGCTGCTTCCCTGGGCTGAGCCCTGTCCCATGTTCAATAAAATACCTTGTAGTTGCATTGTGTTGTTTATTAATTATTAAAAAATTGATTGGTTTTATTTTACTGCGGCAATTTCACCCGTTAATTGAAGCTTAGGAAATTCTGGATTCGTATTAGACATTACGGTGATATTCTTTTCCTGGTGGCCGGATTTTCCTTTACTGTTAAATACTACTTTTATAAATCCTTCTTCGCCGGGCATGATAGGTTTCTCTGGCTTTTCAGGAACCGTGCATCCGCAACTGGCAGTGGTGTTGGTTATTACCAAGGGCTTCTTACCTGAATTTCTAAAGCGGAAATTAAAGGTGACTTTTTCTCCTTCGGTAATCTTGCCAAAATTAAACACACTGTCAATTAACTGTACCGTGGTAGTGTCCAGCACGGAATGTGCCATCAACTTTACATTGTCATCCACTACCTTGTCATTTCTATTTCCTTTGCAGGCGATGAAGGATGCTCCTACAAAAATTATCAAAAATAAATTTTTCACTGAATCTGTTTTAAATCAAAGGTGTAAAAGTAATTGGTTTTCGTTGGCTATACGGCTGTTGTTTCTCTTTTAACGAACCCTTGTTTTAAAAGGGCAATGGATATTTACGTTGCTTACAGCGTACTGTTCTTAAAGTTTTTCTTGTTGATCTTGCCTTCGCTACTTAATTCTTTATGAATATTATCCAATATTCCATTAATGAACTGGCCGCTTTGTGGTGTGCTGTAGTCTTTTGCCAGATCAATGTATTCATTGATGGTTACTTTAGTTGGAATGGTTTCAAAAAACAAAAACTCACAAATTCCCATTTGAATAATGATGAGATCCAGTGCTGCAATACGCTCTGCATCCCAGTTTTTCAATTTAGGCTTTAGCAGTTCCATACTCACTTCCTTTTTATCAAGAGTAGTCTCTAATAATGTTTTAGCAAAATGCCATTTTTCCTGGCTTACGATATCGTGAAAATCGTAGGAGGCCGGTTTTTGAAGAAAATTCTGCACCAGGATGTTCATCATTTCCGCATCATCATCCCAGTTAATAAAATGCTCCTCCACATGACTGATGAAATTATCATTGGGCAACATCAGGTTGGTGAAAATAAATTCCAGTATATCTTTTTCTCCTTTCTTGTCTCTGCCTTGTATGCCAATGTAGTCATGGTATTCCTCCGATTCAATCAGGGCGATATAAGTTTTTCTTAACAACTCCTCATCTGCA
>JBBQKO010000422.1:0-2113 GCA_038327005.1 Chitinophagales bacterium
AAGCGCTGTTACTCCTTATTTTTTATGGATCAATGGAAAGGCAACAGCAATAACTTCAAGACCGCATTCTATCGCTACGTTGGTTTTTTAAAATAGAGGCTACATCATTTGTACTGCAAAAGGCCCGTCATCAATAGATGACCGGCTTTTTTATCATGTGGAAAAAGCCAACTATCCGGGCATGCTGTTTTACGTAAAATTTATTTTATTGCACCGCCCGGTATTAATAAAATGATAAGCTATGATACATTTCAACCTGGAAACCATTTGGAAATTTATCTTTGCGTTATACATTTAATAAATCGATTGCCCAATGCAGGAAGATATCATCGTTCAGATAACGAATAAATTAAAAGACATCCGCAAGGAAAAAAACATCACGCTGCAGGAATTGGCAGAGTCTGCCGGTGTAACAAAAGGCATGCTGAGCCAGGTAGAAAATAACCGAACCATCCCATCGCTCACTGTTTTTCTAAATATCATAAAATCGCTCAAAATTGATATCAACGATTTTTTTACAGATTTTAATACGGAGCAGGGTAGTAAAGTAATCTTTAAAAAGAAGGAACAGTACCAGCCATTTGAAAAAGAAAATACATCCGGCTACCAATATCATCGGATCCTATCAACTACAGTAGATGAATACCATGTTGATTTTGTTTTGCTCACACTTATGCCCAATTCTCAACGGGCATTTGTACAAACTGACGCATTTGAGTTTAAGTACATGATAAAAGGAAAAGTAGAATATACCATTGGTGAAGAAGTGTTTTTAATGGAGCCAGGCGATTCTATTTATTTTGATGCAACCGAACCACATAACCCTAAAAATGTCGGCGATGGCGAAGCGCAACTATTGGTGCTGTATATCTTTAACAAGCCCAAATAATACCTGAAATAAAACGATTTTCCTTGCTTAACAACGGTTTTTTTGTTTACCTCCATTAAACAAATTCACACATTCATAACAATAAGTTTACTTTAACTTAACTTATTGGAAACATTTTGTTAAAACTGGAAGAATAGTTTTGCCTCTACAAAAAACTAAAAAAAGTTTATGAAGCAAAACACACTAAAACTAACGAAGCTATTATTTGCATTCGCAATAATGTGTCTTCCCCATTTTTTAAATGCACAAAACATCACCGTTAAAGGTAAAGTTACCGATGCCAATGGCACACCGGTTGAAAGTGCCAACATTGCCGCAAAAGGATCTAAGAAATCAGCCATCTCCAGGGCAGATGGTTCCTTTGAAATTTCCGCACCCAAAGGAGAAAAACTAACCATCAGTTTCATTGGTTCACAAGACCAGCAGGTAATTGCCTCCGATGATTTCCTGACCATCCAAATGGTTGCTGAAAGCAAAGAAATGAGTACAGTTGTGGTAACTGCCTTGGGTATCAAAAAAGATAAAAGAACCCTTGGATATTCAATCCAGGAAGTAAAAGGTAATGATTTAATCAAGGCCCGTGACCCCAATGCTATTAATGGTTTGGTGGGTAAGGTTGCTGGTTTATCTATTGGTCAGTCGGCAGAAATTTTAGGCCGACCACAAATATTGCTAAGAGGAAATAGTCTGAGCTTTTTTGTTGTTGATGGTGTTCCAATCAATTCTGATACATGGAACATTAGCCCTGATGATATAGAAAGCTATACTGTATTGAAAGGTCCCACTGCCGCAGCTTTGTATGGTAGCCGTGCTGTAAATGGAGCAATCATTATCAATACAAAAAAGGGGAGCAAAGATAAAAGAGGGTTTTCAGTAGAGTTTAATTCAAGTACTATGTTTGAAAGTGGGTTTAACGCTATTCCAAAAGTACAGGATGAGTACGGACCAGGCGATCATGGAAAATACGCTTTTATTGATGGTCGCGGCGGTGGATTAAACGATGGAGATTATGACGTGTGGGGGCCAAAATTTGAAGGTCAGTTAATAACGCAGTACGATAGCCCAATTGATCCGGTAACTGGCAACCGGGTTGGTACACCCTGGATTGCCAGGGGAAAAAATAATCTGAGCAGGTTCATCGAAACGGGCATGTTATCCACCAATAATATTGCTGTTTCATCTAGCAACGAAAAATCAGATTTAAGATTTTCTTTCACTAATACC
>JBBQKO010000423.1:0-2077 GCA_038327005.1 Chitinophagales bacterium
TGATCCAATCGGCACAATACCTTGGTTCGCTTTTGGTGTCTTCTGTTATCTCGCAGGTTAAAGAATGTTTTTGGGTGATGGATGCAATGCGATCCCGTAGCTGTTTTTCGTAACGGTTGCGTCTTTCCAGGTCAATGTCTCGCAGATCAACGGTAAATGTGACTTCCTCTGGAATTATATTGCGGGAAGCAGGGAAAATTTGCAACGTTCCAACCGTTCCAACTGTTGGAGCACCGGGAATCTGGTTGGCAATCTCATTAACAGCGATGATGATTTCCGCAGCGCCTACCAATGCATCTTTGCGAATGGCCATTGGTACAGAGCCGGTATGTCCGGCCATGCCTTTCAATTTTACCGTCCACCATAATGGACCAGAAATGCCAGAAACCACTCCAATGGGATGATTGGCCATATCTAAAATTGGCCCTTGCTCAATGTGCAGTTCGAGGAAACAAAAAATACTACCGTCGGCATATTCAGACGCTTTAAATTTTGTTGGATCACAGCCAAAATCTCGCAATGCCTGCTCTCTTGTGATGCCATCTTTATCGGTTCTTTGTAACTCACCTTCTTCCAGTTTACCAAGGATGCCTCTTGATCCGAAAAGACCTTTATTAAAACGCCAGCCCTCTTCATCTGCAAAAGAAATTACTTCAATGCTTCTTTCGGGTTTGATGTTATTTTTAGTAAGCGTTGCCACCGCTTCAATCGCACATAGCACGCCTGCTACCCCGTCAAAGCGTCCTCCATAGGGTTGCGAATCCAAATGAGATCCCATCATCAAAACGGGTAGCGCAGGATTGGTTCCCTGCAGATGGCCTATTAAATTTCCGAAGTTGTCAATACGGGTTGTCATACCTGCATCCGTCATCCAGCCGGCGGCCAATTCGAAACCCTGCTTTTCCAATGGCGTCATCGTGGGTCTGCAGGTGCCGGTTTCGCCGATTTTACCAACCCGGCTCATGGCCTCAAAATGTTGTTGTAAGCGGGTAGCGTTTATTTTCATCGTTGATTGCCCGCAATGATTTTTTTTTTGCATGCTGATGAAGATAATAAAAAATGTTTAATGGGTAGATGGGTGGAAAAAGAATATTCAGCCCAAGCCATTTCATAACCAGGTTATGTACATATTTCCTTGTGCTGCATTGGAATTTATTTTGCTACAACTGTTGCGAAGTAGATTTTGTCTACAATTTATTTTGCAGACTGTTCCATGGTCCGCCGTTGTGAACTACCTCGTAGCCACTTGCTTTTAGCAAACTTTTTGCAGAGGCACTGCGCATTCCGGAGGCGCAACAGGTAATAATTGGTTTGCTTTTATTTTTCAGCTTGTTGAAATTATTGCGCAACTGATCTACCGGAATATTAACGGCGCCTTTGATATGGCCGCCATCATATTCACCCTTGCTGCGAACATCTAAAATAACGGCACCTTCTTTTACCAATTGAGCGTAATCGATTTTCGGCCCAAACCCAAATAAGTTTTTTAATGTGTTGATCATATTTTTAATACTTTATTTTTTAGCTATCTAAAGCACAAATTTACAACCGCAGAATACCAGGCTGCGTTACAAATGTTACAAAAGAAAATCGTTAGCCTTTATTTAAAAGCTGCTCCTCCATTGTTATAAAATCGGTATTGAGTAAATTGGTGATGGGACCAGCTTTGCCATTTCCAATTATGGTCTCATCAATCTGGTAAATGGGTAAGAGTCTTTTGGTGGTACTGCTCATGAATACTTCAGCCGCAGTTTTTATTTCTTCGAGGGAAACGGCTCTTACTTCAACTGTATATTTTTTTGCAGCCAGTTGCAGTAATTGTTTACGGGTGATACCGTGCAGAACATTTTCAGCAGGTGTTACCACCTTTCCATCATGTGTAATCATAAACACATTCGCCCTGGGAAATTCAGAAACGATTCCATTCTTATAATACAATACATCCGCCGCCTGCTGGTCTTTTACTTTTTGCTGCAGCCACACGCCCATTAAATAGTTGATTGATTTTACTGTAGGTAATTCCCGCTGGTGTTCATGCGTAATTACTTTTATTCCTGATGCAAATTGATCAGGTGAT
>JBBQKO010000424.1:0-2044 GCA_038327005.1 Chitinophagales bacterium
ACATCATTATACAGATCAGTTACCGGCTTTAATTGAATTTGAAACTCCTCATTGAGTTTGCTCAATAAAAAAAAGAGGTTATTGCCAAATACACTACCAAATGTTCCATCCGGACGGGGAAACTTAACTGTAAAGAGATCGTTATTCTCGTTATTTGCCAATGGGGCAAAAAACAAAAGATCATCCCCACCGATATAAACTGGAAAACCGCCATATAGCACAAGTAATCCGGCTGCCTTACTGGCAAAATTGTTTAAAGCATTTGAGAAATTGTTTAAGTTACCGCCCGATACCTCAATGGCCTTTATGAGTTTTCCAACATTGTCACCATCAGCCTGCACTACTGTAAAATATTTGTGGCGGGTAAGAAAATCTTCGGGGAATGTTTTTTTTATTGTGTCTATGATTTCGGTATCATCATCTGGTTCTGCCACATTTATCTGCTTATTAAGATTCTGAAATTCAAGGACACCGCTTCCTGTATCAATACCAAGATAACCTAATGCTCTCCAATATTTTTCAGTGTGCCTTTTTGCCAATTCATTGGTGGCTATTTCAGGTATGGATGGAAACCGTTTAATAAATGTTGCATTGTTTACCAGGAGATTGGGTAAGACATCATTTTTATCATACGCTTTCTTATACAGATTCTGAAAAAATAACATGCTTGCTTTGGGATTCCAATATTCAGACCAATTTAATGTAGTTTGCTGACTGTATTTCTGCTGAAGCTCCAGAGTATCCAACATCGTATTTAATGTGCCGACAGGATGGGAATTAATTTTTGCTTGTACAACATATACCTGGTAGTCCTCAACGCCACTACGAATTCCGGTATCATCACCAAAATTTTTAAACGCTCTTGCTTTTATGTCGCTAATATCATTATTTTTCAAAAAATCACCACTCAGTTTAAAATAGCATCGGTCAGGAAAAACGCCGGCACCATGTAAGGGTTGCTTAACATTTTTACTGGGCGATAATAACTGACCATTTTCGCAAAATGCATCAATTACATGCTTCATAAGGCGTGAAAATGTAAAACTTACACTCCATAATTCACGAGTTTTTCTGGCTTCCTGCATCATTTTGTATATAGGACCAATGGTAATGGCGAGATAGTTGTTTGACATACATTAATCGTTTGGTTTAAGTATTTCTATTTTACTAATTACGTCAATTACGTTACTTACTGTTAAAGGCATAAATGAATCACCCTGTTCGTATCGTTCAAAAAGCTTACTGTCAATTTCATCTATTAACAAGTGGAAATAATCTACAAAGCCGTTTAATAGACTAACCGTGTCAAACCCTTTGGGTGTCTTAATTTTCTGGGTGTTTGTTCTGTGATTATGTGTTTCAGAAAATTCAAATTCCATATTCAGGATCAAACCATCAATAGTTTCGTCAATGAAAAAAATAACATACTTGTTAATAACCTAAAAGATAATAGGTGATTGAAATCGGTCAGCCTCGGCACAACTAAACTCAATAATACCCTTTCTATCTCTGTCTCTATACTCATTAAATGGTGCTGTACCAAGCAATGACCTTACATATTTCTTTATTTTACCATCGTTAGCAATTCTGTTCGCAGGCGTAAAAAATTTTTCCTTTACAAAACGTTTTTCATTGCCATAAGCTGTGGTATTATTAAAAAACTGATAGAGGTATGACTTAAAGTAAATATTATATGCCCCTCTAACTGTCTCATCAAGTCTCATTCTGGGGCGTCCATTTTGTATAATCGGCTTTCCCCTTTCGTCAACAGCCTCTACTTTCGGATGATCAGGAAAGTTTATACCGGTTTTTAAAAGGCTATAAATTATTGCAATATCCGTAAAGACATCGGTGGTATTTTTTTCTTCATCTATTTTCCAATACCAATAATTTTTATTTTCGGACTTAAAGATTTCAAACAATCCTTTCTTTCTTTCTAAATCCTGGATAGTAAAAGATCCAAACCCTTTTGTTTGCCTGTTACCAAAATTGTGGATAATAAAAAATGATTGTAAATGATCAGCTATCATATTCTTTAACTTCT
>JBBQKO010000425.1:0-2040 GCA_038327005.1 Chitinophagales bacterium
CAAGGCATTATTAAAAGCATTTACATTTGAAAAAAGTGGTGCCAAATATCCCAACTATTGGATGGGGCAATGGACGGCTGCAGACGATATCAACTCAACGCTTTCTATTCATGAAGGCTTGTATAGCTTTTGGGATGGCGGTGGTATGAAAAGTTATTTTCATGGGTACTGTTCTCATCCGCACACCTGGCCATTGTTCTCTTACTACAAGTTGAATCAATAACCTTTTAAGGTCTGTTGCGGTGGGAAATATTACTGATTGATACTTTTATAAATCTGTACGTTTTTTACAAATTGGAAAAACAAAAGTACTGTTTGATCGACCGGCCCCAAAAAGTTTAATGTCATAAGTCCTGCTGTTTTTCGTAGCATATTTGCCAGGACAGATGTCCTTTAAATGGCAGGTTGTTGGAGATTCATTTCTCATGCAGCAACCTGGCCGCAGAATTATGGAGTTTGCTTGCTCTGAGTGGCAGATTCACAGTGGACAGCGATGTTACAATTCAGTAACTAGATGCTCATCAAGAAAAATCCGTTTTTAAAAATAGAAAGGTGACTTCTGCCGGTATTTTTGAACCCTTTATTGTTTGCGAATGGAGATGGGTTTTGGCTACCTACAGCTCCCCGGAAACGCTTTGCCTATTTTCTCTTGTTTTCAATAAGTTCAATCCTGTTTTTCTAGAATCTCCCACCCATCTTTGCCCGGTGCTTGATAAAGCTTTACTAGTAATGCATGTGATGCTGATTGGATAAAAAAGGAAGTCCGCAGATATCATTCAGTTTACATTTTTTTTTCTCCAAAAGAGAAAATGAATTTACCAGATGGTAAATACTCATCCCGTTATGCCTATCAACATTAAAATTTCGGATCATGTTCCACAATTTTGGACTGAGTCGGCTTGTAGATTGAGCAATACCGTTTTCGATGGTAAAAAGGCGATCAAATAAAAGAGAAAATCGAGGTTTTACTAAACAGACCGGCGTTTCTTCGTAAAAATTACTTCAGATTTCGAAGTCAGGTGATTGCGGCCATAAAAGGGCGCATAAAAAGCTGCATAAAATTAACAACCGTGCAAGTGGCTGAAAGGGCAGAGATTGACCGAACTACTTTGTACCATATTGAAAAGGGCAACGGCAGTGTATCGCTTGCCGCCTACTTTAATACACTGCGGGTATTGGGATTGCAGGATGATTTTTTAAAACTGGCTGCAGATGATGAATACGGTAGAAAATTACAGCACCTTAGTTTAATTGGCAATAAATAGCAATGGCAACAACTCACAAAAAAATACAGGTATATGCACATTGGTTGGGGATGCCCGAACCGGTTTGTATTGGCGTGCTTACGGCCCAACAGGCAAAGGGGAGAAAGGCTTTTAATTTTGAATATGAAGCTGATTGGATAAATAGCAAAGAGCAGCAATTGCTGGATCCGGATATTGCATGGTTTAGTGGTGCACAGTATCCCAATGGAAAAGAGAATTTTGGGATGTTCACCGATTCGATGTCGGACACCTGGGGAAGAGCCTTGATGAAAAGACGTGCTGCCCAACTTGCAAAGGAAGCATGTAAAATAGTGCCGGTTTTAAATGATATTGATTTTTTGCCGGGTGTGTATGTTCAAACAAGAATGGGTGGCACTTCCGTTTAAACTGGATAAAGCGGGCCATTTTGGTCATTACCTTCCTGGCTTTGCAAATAAGCTTAAGCTTACAACTGATTTATAAAAACTTCCTGCTCCAATGCTTTTTTATATTTGAACATCATCCGTAAAACCTCCTGTACATTTCCTTCTGAATCCAGACTATAATCCTTTACAACATTGTATTGACGGTTAAACAAATCCCGGTTACCAAAGTTTTGCAGCAGCAGTTCCGTGTTTTCCGGCAGAAAAAATGTAGCCCTATCGCCCAAATGTTTTTTAAACTCGTTTTGATAAATGTTGATGCCCGCAAAATCAAAATCGCCAAAGTGCAGGTAATGATTGGAAATAGCCCTTAGCCATTTTATTAAATCATTGCTCTGCGGATAGCGGCTCAC
>JBBQKO010000426.1:0-1941 GCA_038327005.1 Chitinophagales bacterium
TTGGAAATAGCCCTTAGCCATTTTATTAAATCATTGCTCTGCGGATAGCGGCTCACAAATAGCGGTTTGATGTGTTCAAATAAGTGCCGTTGCTTTTCTATCTGGCGAAAGTTCTCCGGATTTTCAATACCAACAATAGTGACCGCCGCATCCGGTACAAAATTTTCAAAATCATGGATGAAAGTATAACTGCCGGTGAAGGGATTTATTATGGTCGGATTGCCACTCAGTTCGGCATGAATGGCATCGTAACTATTTACCAAAAAGCCTTTAAAAGTTCTAACCGACTGTAATTTTGAATCACCGGATATTGCCACGTTAACTGCCCTGCTTTGTTCTTCGCCTTCGAGTATTGTGATGTATTCTTCCAGATTAGCTATTCCAAAATGATTGCTTAAATAGGCCGCAATATTTTCTTTGTTTTGAATAAATAGCAAGGCTTTTGTTTTGCCGGTTTGTTGTTTTTGTAATAATCCATCTTCCAACATTTTTGTAACAACCGGATGCTGCATAGCGCTGCTGGCAATGCTTGCGCCGGGTTGCAACAGTTGCTGTAATTTTTTGGCAATATGTATGGGTAATTTCAATTTAATTTGCCGTTTAGTGGTTTGTTTTTCCTCGTTTGGTCTCTTGCATATACCTTGTTTTATTCAAGGCTTCAAGCAACCAAAGTCTTCCGCCGCGGCGGAGAGATTTAGAGGGACTGCCCTTTTATACCGGATTTAATTGTGTAATGATTCTTTTGATTTTTGTATTGCGTTTATCATCTTTCTCCAACTTATAAATATGCTTGTAGTTGAGCGCATTCGTTTCTGTTGGCGAACCATTGATCAGTAAAATATTCCGGTCGTTGGCAAATTGCAAAATGCCCCTGATATTATTGGGATGCAGTTTCCCAATTTCATCCATCATACAATGCAGCCTGAAATCTTTAAATCGTTTACTGGCGCCATCTTTAAATACATTTAGCAGCATAATATTGATCATAGCTTTCACCAGCACATCCGTTCCTTCGCTTCCCACGTTTGATAATTTTTCTACCCAGCCGGTATCGTTCTGATTTTCTTCAATCCTGAATTTTAATTCAAAGGAATCAGATAAAGCGATGCTGTCCTTGCGGTATTCCCCAATCGCTTTGCTAAGTTGCTTTAGTAGCTCTACCGCTTTTTTATTTTTACTTTCCTGGTCGGTTGAAGAGAATAGATTTAATCCACCAATATCGTATGCATGTTCATCATTGTAGGTTTTTATCTGCATCAGCAACTGCACTACTTTATTGGCACTGGTTTCAATCTTTAATTCTATTTTCCGGATGGCACCTACAAAATTTTTATTGTCAAAATCTTTGTTGATACTGGTAATTACTTTTTGAATATCACCGGCCTTACTCATCAGGTCGCCGGTTTCTTTACCCACCAGTTTTATCACATTGGCAAAGCGTTCGTTCACCCGCTTTTCATACTCTTCAATTTTACTGTTTTGTATAAACTCGTTCAGGTCTTCTGCAAATGCCTGGTGAGAATGTTTGTCAGTAAGCACTTTGGTGAAATTGAAAATATTATTGTCAGAAAAGTTATCGAGGAACCGGGTCGCAGCTTCTTTTAAATCATCCAGCCGGCGGGCTGCGGTATAAAAGCAACTGTTTAGTTTTTCAATTAAAAACACACAGGTTTTATCGTTCTTATAAGTTTCTTTTTCTTCGGTATATGCCGATGGTAAAGAGAGATATGCTTCTGTTTGATGAAAGCGTGTGAGTGCATGCGTATCTTCTTCCAACTTGTACAATTCCTGTTGTAACTTATTTAAATAAACATCTGTCTCTTTTATCTCGGCAGCAATTTTTTCCTTTTGTAAACTGAATTTTTCTTCTTCCAGCATGAATTGCTTATCAAGGTTTGCCTTGCTGCTCTTAAAGCCATCGGCTTTATCAATCAGTTCTTG
>JBBQKO010000427.1:0-1842 GCA_038327005.1 Chitinophagales bacterium
AAATAAAGAAACCATGCTAATCAGTAAAACCCTCGGCGATTTTGAGGAAATATTATCCTCCAACCAATTTTTTCGTATCCATGATGCTTCTATCATTAATCTCAATCATGTAAAAAAATATATCCGGGGCGATGGCGGCACAGTGATACTTTCAGACAATACCGAACTGGATGTTGCCAGAAGACGTAAAGAAGAATTTATAAAGTTGATACCGAAGTTATAAAACATTAAGCCGGTGGCCCGCCAGTAAATAACGGAATGCGTCCGCATAAAACATGGTTACGCCCTATCAATACTACGTTAGAAATGTTGCAGGATCTTTTTATAGCTTTCCGTTTTTCTCATATAATCGTAGAAAGGTATGAATACAGTTATTATAATTATACTGGTAGTTGTGGTGGTTTTTTTAGCATGGCAACAGATAAATTCCAGAGCCTTGCGGCCATTGATAGATAAAATGGCTGCAAATTCGATTGCTGCAGAGCAGCAGGTAACTAATGGTAAAGAAAAATCCATCAATCTGCTGCAAGATGAATGGTGGAAAGCACTGGATGATGTGGATCAGTTGCACCTTGCCTTGTCGTTAGCAAGAAAAGCTTTGCCGGTGTGGGAAAGATTTATCCAGACACAGGAAATTGTTTATCGCAATTCATCAACCGGGCCGTTTAATAAAATTGAAAGCCAGTTATTGTATGTTGCCATTGAAGAGATGCAGCTTCGTTCCCAGCTTCAGTATCCCTCCAGCGACCAAAAAAAAATAAATCAATGCTATTATAATTTTGTAGGGCCCGTATTGGCATTGCAGGATGGTGCATGGACAGCGCCCTATGCAGTGAAGAGAATATTTTTATCCGTGTATAATATTTTAAAAAGCATTATGGAGAAAAATAGTGTACCTGGTTTTCAAAATTACCTGGCTGCAGCAATCAATCAGTCGATTGATTGTTTGGATGTTTCTAAATTGTATAGCCGCAACGAAATTGCTGTTTTTTTAGAATCCTATAAAGGCAGGTTATAGCTATTGCCTGCCATTTTTTTTTGAGTCGTTTTCTCTGCTTAATACAAGCCTGCCTCCACAAAATCATTGCTTTCAACCTTTGGATACTACCACTAAATTTTGCGAATGAGATGGGTAGTTTTGATAAGTAAGCGTGTTTCCCTGTACGTCTTTTTTCCGGCTACATCATCAATCCGCTTATTGAAAACACATTAATACAGATACCCTAAAATGCAATTGCAATGGTAAAACTACATTCAATCACGAAAGTATTTTTACTACCAAGCTGCCATCAATAACAGTAAATGGGAATGCAAATAGTTATTTACAGTGCTTCATTATGTGGCAGGTAAAATCACAACAAATAAAGTAATCACTACACAATTTGATGCCTTCCAAATGGTGAAGGGGTGAAATGGAAAAACTTTGAGCAACCATGGAAGCAATTAAAATGAAAGTAAAATAATTTGATTTTTTTATCAGTTTAAAACACTAACACCAGTATGCGATACAGATTTTTATTAACAGGAATAATTTTGATTTGGGCCTTAATTTCTCATGCCCAGCTAAAGTCAACCAACTACTTGCAAGAGATTAAAAAAAATGACTTTAGTAAATGCTGGTGTACGGATAAGAGTGCTGCAAACAATTCAGATTTGCAAACGATGTTGCCCGAACCGATTGGTTTCATTGGTGAACAGTATCAACGCTTTTTTATTCATTACATCACCATCACAAAATCTGTTACCAATCCTTACCAATACAATGTTACAGGTAAAACAAAAGTGAAAGAAAATATCTGTGACTTTAGCGGCATCATCACCATTGTAAAGGCAGGGATTTAT
>JBBQKO010000428.1:0-1649 GCA_038327005.1 Chitinophagales bacterium
CACAACATTAAATTATCCCGCAAAATATTTACGTGTACTTCTAAATATCAGCATCATAATAATTGGTATTAAGGCGGTATTCAATTGCTGTGGTAAAAATGACCAGCTCAATAAAACGATGATTAAGGCCGCCGCACTAAAGCCAAAATATTTTTTGACCCATTCTTTTTTACTGTTCACAAAAAATGCAGTAACTATATTAATGGGCCATGCCCACAATAGATTGTAATTATTTTTTGTCATAGAATGATCGGTACCTACCCACATAAAAATGAATAAAATCCCTAGCAAGCCGGTTAAAAAAAAGAAGATGCCATCAAAGCCTTGTATAAATGTTTTCGCTTTGCTGTTAGTAGAAAAGCTAAGCAATACAATCATCAATAGTAATAAAGAAAAAATGATCGTGGGGGTAAAAAAGCTACCACTGTTGGAGATTGCCTTGATTGGATACAAGTTGGTTTTAGATAGCACCAATTGATTGCGTTGATTGCTGCTGTCAAATGACATCATTAAATTATCTGGTAGAAACTGCGACTGGGCCGTAGTCATTACGGCGTCGGTAGGAGCACCCAGCAAAAGATCAATTCCGAGTTTGCTCCAATCTTTTTGATTCAGATCAAGGTATTGGTGAATGGCTTGCCGGAAGCGGGTGCCTTCTGGCATTACCGGTTTAAATCCGGGATGATTTATTTTAAATTTCACCAGCATATCTCTTGCCCGTGTGGTACAATTGTCCAGGAAGAAATCGTATTGGTAAAATTTGTTTTGATCCTTTACATTTTCATACAATGCCTCCATCAGGTCGATTTTTTCGGCAGCGTTCATGTTCAATACCTGCTCCGTGATGCCCCGGTTTTCTGCCTGGTAAGCATACTTAAAATCCTGAAAATTTTCAACCGACAAATAGTACAGAAGTTTGCCCCTTATAAATTTTGTATAAAAGGAAGCGTCTTCAAAATTGAAAGTACCGTAATTGAAAACATAATCGGTTACGCTGCTGCTGTCCGTTACCCGAATGGCAGTATGGCCAAACGTAGAATACAATTCTTCTCCGGGTGTGCAGGTGAGGAGCGAGATGCGGATATGAGATGAATCCTGTGCGAAGGTACGGCATGGCTGAAGTGCTAATATACCGATGATAAACAGCCAGACTTTTAATTTGAAAATTTGACAATTCGAAAATTTGAAAATTGGAAATGCGGATGCTATCATTGAGCCGATCTTTTTTTTCATGTTGATTTATTTGCCACGAATGCACGAATTTAAACGAATATTTCTTACTGCTATTGTAAGTAATAAACAACAATGGCATCTGCTGAAGATGCCATTGTTGTTTAAATAAAAAAAGGATTTGATCATTTTAATCCCACTGTAACCCAAGCCAAAATAACAACCCACACTTAGAATCCTTCTTTCACCTCCCCCCGGGGAGCCGGGTGGGGCTGCCTACCTGCTATAATTCGGTGCTTCCTTCGTAATAGCGATATCATGCGCATGACTTTCACGCATACCGGCATTGGTGATTTTTACAAAAGTTGCTTTTTGTAATGCCTTTATGTTGACGGCCCCACAGTAGCCCATACCTGCTCTTAAACCACCGGTGTACTGGTGAACGATTTCTTTCAATGGACCTTTAAATGCAACCCGGC
>JBBQKO010000429.1:0-1647 GCA_038327005.1 Chitinophagales bacterium
ATGGTTGAAGGTTGAATATTCAAAGTATAAAGTTTGAAGACTTCACGGCTTTAAATTTTATTTAGGTATGCGAACACACTATCTTTTTAAATCCTAATACTCCTGCCTTAGTTCCCCCTTCAGCGGGCGGAGGGGGGTTACTCCGTTCTCAAACTCTTCACCGGATTACCCATTGCTGCTTTGATGGCCTGGAAGCTTACCGTACACAATGCGATCACCACCACCAGCAATCCTGCAAAAACAAAGATCCATGCGTTTAATGTGATGCGGTAGGGATAATTCTGGAGCCATTTATTAACGGCCCAGTTTGCAGCAGGAAATGCAATGAGGGCGGACAGCAATACCAGTTTTAAAAAGCTGCCAGAGATATTTGTAGCAATGTCGGCAACAGATGCACCTAACACTTTTCGGATACCAATTTCTTTGGTCCGTTTTTCAGCCGCCAACGTTGCCAGGCCAAACAAACCAATGCATGAAATGAAAATAGTCAGGAAGGCAGCAAAGGTGATGATCTGTTTCCACTTTTGTTCCGCTTCATATTGTTTGTTGTTTAGATCGTTTTTGAAGTTATATTTATACGGCTGAAAAGGCTGCTGCGATTTGAAGACTTTTTCAATATGTTTTAATGTTTGAGAGCTTTGGCCGGGATTGATTTTTATGAGCAACTGACCATAACTATATTTTGGATTCATAATAAATAACTGTGGCCCAATCTTTTGCATCAGCGACTCATAGTGATAATCCTTTACCACACCAATCACATTGTATTTGATACTATCGTAAAAGAAATCAACCTGTTTATTATTGATATCTTTCCAGCCAGCCTTTTTTACGAATGCTTCGTTCACCAACACAGATTGCGTTGAGTCGGAAGGAAAAGCCGCAGAAAAATTTCGACCCTGCAAAATTGGAATTTCCAGCACCGGTAAAAAAGCGCTGTCAATTACCTCCATTCTAAAATCAATTTTTTGTCCATCTACATTAGCCAATGTACTCCATTCTCCCCGTTGGCGCACAGCAACGGAATGTATTGCAGGCTCCTTTATCAATTCATTTTTAAACACCGCCACTTTATCCGCCTTCATCCGATCGCCATCTACCACCACCAGGTTGGTATCATTGTAACCCAATTTAAAACCAGTTAGGTAATTAAATTGTGAGTAAACTGTAATGGTAGCGATAATTAAAAATGTAGTGAGGGTAAATTGCAGCACCACCAACCCTTTGGAGAGATAATTTTTGCCAGACAATGGCATGCGATTATATAAGGTTTGCACCGGGCTAAAGCCAGACAATACCAATGCCGGGTAAAAACCAGCCAGGAAAGCCGTGAACATAAACAACCCAATGTAACCGGCCACCAATTTTGCATCCAGCAAATAAGAAAAGGACAATGCCTTATTGGAAACCGTGTTAAAGAAAGGCAACACTGCAATCACCAACAGTATCGCAAGTACAAAAGCGAAGAAACTCAGTATAAATGATTCGCCTAAAAACTGCGCAATCAATTGTTTTCGTTCGCCACCAATTACTTTTCTGATACCGATTTCTTTTGCTCTTTTCAAAGACCGGGCAACTGTAAGGTTTACAAAATTGATACAGGCGATGATTAAAATAAAAACTGCAATCCCTACCAGAATTTTTGAA
>JBBQKO010000430.1:0-1637 GCA_038327005.1 Chitinophagales bacterium
GATACGGT
Organism: Chitinophagales bacterium; assembly: GCA_038327005.1. Taxonomy (GTDB): domain Bacteria; phylum Bacteroidota; class Bacteroidia; order Chitinophagales; family Chitinophagaceae; genus Ferruginibacter. The sequence goes on from JBBQKO010000430.1 coordinate 9, forward strand.
ACAAACCGTTGGTCATTTTCCATTCGATTTACGCAATACACCGATACATTTTATCACCGGTGCGGCCCATAAATTTCACGGACCTAAAGGAGTCGGGTTATTATACATCAATGAAAATGTACGCATCAAACCATTGATACATGGCGGTGGACAAGAACGAAATATGCGGGCAGGAACAGAAAATCTTTATGGTATTGTTGGCCTCGCAAAAGCATTGGAAATTGCGACAGCAGGCTTTGAGGAAGAAAGCGCATCGATCGGTACATTGAAGTATTATATGTACGAATCCTTAAAAAAGCAGGTGCCGGGCGTATCATTTAACGGCGATGTGTTGGGCAATAGTTTATACACGGTTTTGAATGCAAGTTTCCCCAAGTCGGAAAAATCTGAAATGTTATTATTCAATCTTGATATCAATAATATTTGCGCCAGTGGTGGCAGTGCCTGCACATCCGGGGCCGATCAGGGCAGTCATGTAATCCGTGCCATCAACAACAATCCCAATCAAATAGCCGTTCGTTTTAGTTTTTGCAAACACAACACAAAAGCAGAAGTAGATGCAGTGATTGAAAAGTTGAAAGAGTCGATGTAGGTAAATCATCGTTTTAATATCGGCCTGGTACTTAGAGAAAAAAGATAAGGGGTTTTTAGTAAATACAGTTTTGTATGAAGTAATCTTCTATGACTTTTTTTTAATTAGGTTAGTTTAAAACAGCATCTTTTAAATCATTTCATAGTTTTTCTTTTCGACTGAAAAACCTATTAGCTATATCCCAGTTTATCAGTCAGCTCTTTTGGTAAAACGGGCAATTTTCTCCGGTCAATTAAAAAACTGTTGAGTTGCGCAATTTCTTTAAAGATATAATGTTTATCCATCGCCGCTTTTAAGTAGCCGGCACCGCTACTGCCTCCAGTACCAATGCGGGTGCCAATCATTCGCTGAACCATATTGATGTGCCGGTACCGCCAGTTGCCCAACTGGTTGTCTATTTCCAATAAAGTATCAAGCAACTGAAAGGGTAATTCAAGCATGGGATAGCCCCGATATAGCAGGATGAACAATGCCGATCTGCAAGCCTTTGCACTCAATAGTCGTCCACTGCCGGACGGGTCTTCATTGAATATTTGTTTAAAAAATACTTCATTGTTTTTTTCAGCCTCGGCTAAACTATTCACATAAATAAATTCATAATCATTCCAAAAAATGGGGGATTGGTGATTGCCTGAAACGGGTTGGTAATTTATCCAGTAAGCGTGGTCGTTTATAAACGGCATTCGTTCCAGCCAGGTGTTTAACAGATCAATTATAGCATCTGTTTTTTCTGCTTCTTTAATGATGCCAACTTCCTGTTCATTTAACTGAGATGTGTAATATTCCTGGCCATGGCGGTGTTCAAATTTTAAGCCCAAGTTGGCTTCCAGCTTTTTAAATTGCCAGCTTTGAAATCCGGATGCAGGTCTTAACATATCCCTGAAGTCAAGAAAATCCATGGGTGTCATGGTTTCCATGATATCAATTTGCTGCACCAATACTTTTAAAATGGTAGTTACCCTCGTAAGCCGGTGAACAATGGTTTGCAATTCAGACGAGTTGTCATTCAAGGCAGGCCTGCGCATAATCTCCAGTAC
>JBBQKO010000431.1:0-1635 GCA_038327005.1 Chitinophagales bacterium
TCGGGATATTTTTTATACCGTTTTCAATTCCGGGTTGGCTGTATGGACTCTTGTATGTGTTGTACTCAATTTATGGAATCAAATCAAAGAAAGGAAATATAGGCCATGAAGCTCACCTGGGTGGCGCATTGATCGGAATGACGGTGGCACTTATCATGGAACCTGCTGCTTTCTTAGATAACTATCTCACCATTTTAATTATTGCTGTTCCTACAATCGCCTTTATTTATATTATTGTTACCCGACCTCAATACCTTTTGGTAGACAACCTGTTTTTTAAAACACATCCAAAGGCCTACAATATTGACCAGCGATACAATCTTGAAAAAAGCAAACGGCAGCATGAAATTGACCGGATTTTAGATAAAATAAGTGAAAAAGGGATCGATCATTTAACTCCGGCTGAAAAACAAAAATTAAAAGAACATGCTAAGCGGATATAAAGTAAGCCGCCAACATTAAGCAATTCGATAAAACTTTTATTTCTCCATGTTATACAACAAGGTGTTGTATAAAAGACCAATAGCTAAAGTTGCCTATAAAAAGTCCTGAATTAAAAAGCTATTTGCGCAGGCTTTTAGTTAATATTTATTTCCCGGCATAATGCCAGTTTGCTATAGTTTTGAAAGGAACAATAACTGATTTTTTTTCTTGCCGGATCTTTGGCGAATACAAGATTTCATGGCAGTAGAAGGGTATTTTTTTACAATAAAACTTACCAGCAAACAACCACTTCCAAAAGAGAAAAATCTGAAATTATAAAAGCTATAATAGGCAAAATTGATGAACTAGGAAGAAGAAGCCTTAAAAATATTTCCAGTATTTTTGCGCTAGTTAAGTAAATCCATTAATTTGGTTCGGTAGTTTGATTGAGGGAATCCGACAATGCAAAAATTCCCGACAATTGTTTTTAAAAATCAATCTTTTCGAAATACCCGAATTGGGCCTAATTACTTAAATGCAAACGCTGCCAGCAAGGCTAAGATAAAAACTTTAAACTATGGACACAGACGAACTATCCGAAGAAACCTACAATGCTATTCTGATCACCTCAGAAAAGTTTAATCATAACCTGACATTGCAATTTGGTGTATTGGCCAGCAAATGCTCAGATGACAATGACTATTTAGATAAAGCAAGTCAACTAATCACTCGCTGGAAATCAGACTTACCAAATAGTATCAATTACATCTTCTTTGACACACAAAAGCCAGACATTGTAACTTTCGAAAACCTCCTAAACGCAATTCAAAATAAAATTGAAAATGTAATGAGCATTCCTGTTCCAAAACGCACATTTGAATTTTAAAACGTTGATATGGATTATATGGCTTTATACTCAGATTTAACCAAAAAAATGGAAAATGAAATTCCTATAACTGCATATCCAATTCGGGAACTTGTGCAAATTTTTAGACAGAACGGGAATCCAATAACCTTAAAATCAAAATTGACGATAACCAGTGTATTCAATAGCGGAGACGTATCAGGAATTATGTGTACAGTAGAAGTGAATGAAGATGCCGTGCATGCTTGCAGCTTGACTCATCTTACTTTCGACACATCATTCCGCCTTTCCAAAGAAATTCTCGAATATCAGCGGAAGCGGTTTAAAAGAATCCAGCAATTAAATAA
>JBBQKO010000432.1:0-1587 GCA_038327005.1 Chitinophagales bacterium
AATTTACAGACTATGCCTTGCATAACATTACAGAATATTGGATAATTGACCCACGGCAAAAGACGATTGAAAAATATTTACTTAAAAATAAAGTGTACGAGCTGAATGAAAAGGTACATAATGGCAATATTATTTCCAGTATAATTATTAAAGGTTTTTCAATACCTGCCAAAGCATTGTTCAATAAAAAGGTTTTTTTAGAAACACTCAATAAAATTTCAAACGGTAAAAAATAACATGACTAAAATTAAAGTAGCAAACCCGGTGGTAGAACTGGATGGCGATGAGATGACAAGGATCATCTGGAAGTTTATAAAAGACAAACTGATTGTTCCTTACCTGGAACTGGATATTAAATATTACGATCTTGGAATGGAGTATCGGGATGAAACCAACGACCAGGTTACCATTGATGCAGCCAATGCCATCAAAGAATGTGGCGTAGGTATTAAATGTGCTACCATTACTCCCGATGAAGCAAGGGTAAAAGAATTTAACCTGAAACAAATGTGGAAGAGCCCGAATGGCACCATTCGCAATATCCTGGATGGCACCGTATTTCGTGAGCCAATCGTGATGCAAAATGTACCACGCCTGGTAACCAACTGGACAGCTCCAATCATTGTAGGCCGTCATGCATTTGGCGACCAGTATCGTGCCACCGACACCGTGATCAAAGGCAAAGGAAAATTAACCATGACCTTTACACCAGAAGGCGGTGGAGAGCCACAGGTGTTTGAAGTGTACAATTACAAAGGCGATGGCGTTGCAATGGCTATGTACAATACCGATGAAAGCATCATGGGTTTTGCAAGAAGCTGTTTCAACATGGCACTTAGCAAAAAATGGCCTTTGTATCTTTCTACAAAAAACACCATTCTTAAAAAATACGACGGACGCTTTAAAGATATTTTTGAAGATATTTTCCAGGCTGAATTTAAAACCGCCTACCAGGAAGCCGGCATTACTTATGAGCATCGCTTAATTGATGACATGGTTGCCAGCGCATTAAAATGGAATGGCAATTTTGTGTGGGCCTGTAAAAATTATGATGGCGATGTACAAAGCGATACCGTAGCACAAGGGTTTGGCAGCTTGGGCTTAATGACTTCTGTGTTGATTACACCGGATGGCAGTACCATGGAAGCGGAAGCTGCACATGGTACTGTAACCCGCCACTACAGAGATCACCAGGCTGGCAAACCAACTTCTACCAACCCAATCGCTTCTATTTTTGCCTGGACAAGAGGCCTCGCCTTTCGTGGTAAATTAGATAACAACCAGGCGTTGATCGATTTCTGCCTGGCACTGGAAGCGGTTTGCATTGAAACCGTAGAAAGCGGAAAAATGACCAAAGATCTGGCCGTTTGTATTCATGCCAATAAAGTAAGTCATGGCGATCATTATTTGTACACCGAAGAATTTTTGGATGCAATTGATGAAAACCTGCAGAAGAAAATGAACATCAGCTAAACTGGATATTTTTATAAATATTGGGGGCAACTTTGGTTGCCCCTTTTTTATGTTTGTATCCGTTGTTGAGTTCGTAATCTTTGCAGTAAAATGATGGTCCAGGCAGAAGAGCGT
>JBBQKO010000433.1:0-1567 GCA_038327005.1 Chitinophagales bacterium
CAACACTGTCATTGTTGAAAATACGTTGAAGGTTGGTAAAGCAAATTCAATACGATGGGAATTGCAACACCAGTGGGCTGATGGAGGATTTAAAAACTGGGCTGCATCGCAACTGGAGTTTAATTTAAAATCAAACTGGTCATTTTTTGCCATTGATTTGTACAACTATGGCAACGATAATGCTAATAAAAAAATACATTATTACAACATTGGACTGGCTTACAAACAAGGTGCAGCAAGGGTACAAGCCAACTACGGACGGCAACGCGGCGGACTGATTTGCGTGGGTGGTGTGTGCCGTTTTGTGCCGGAAAGTGCCGGGCTAAATTTGGGTGTAAATCTTGTTTTTTAAAAAAAGCAAATCATCTAAGGGTTTTGTTCACTTATGCTGCTTGAATGACAAAATCGCAACAGGTGTCCAATTGTTATATAAAAGACCGACGATTTTTATAACAGGCTGATTAGAGGTTTACGTAACAGTTAAATTCGCAGGCTTAAAAAATGATGTTCAAGTAATATCACTTATGATTTCAATAAACTCGTGATGCCTAAATTTCAAAAGTCAGGATGATGCACTACCGAAGAATCTGACAATGGCTTAATTATTTGCAATGTTGTATAATTCGGGAATGTGTAAATACATCAATGCGCTTACCCTTCCACAAAATACATATCAATCAACCCTTTGTTTTTGGCTTCAATTTTACCACGATGGATGCAACTGAATTTTTCTTTTACTAATTCATAAGTACTTCCGCTGATATTTACTTTACCAATCTCTCCGCTGCTCTCCATGCGGGAAGCGGTATTAACGGTATCGCCCCAAATATCGTAAGCGAATTTTTTGATTCCAACAATGCCGGCAACAACAGGGCCTGTGTGAATACCAAGGCGCAATTCGAAAAACGGCTGCCCTCTCTCTTGTCGTTCTTTTTTATTTGCTTCAATAAATTGTACCATTTCCAACCCCGCAGATACTACATCAAAAGGATGCGTATTATTCGCTACGGGTAATCCACCGGCACACATATACGCATCCCCGATTGTCTTTATTTTTTCAATCCCATGCCGGGTGATGATACGATCGAACTCACAGTAACAATGATTGATTTCAGCAACCAGTTCTTCCGGCGTTAGTATTTCGCTTGCGAGTGTAAAATTTTTAAAGTCGGTAAACAGAACGCTCACCATATCCAGGCTTTTTGTTTTTGCAGTGCCCGTTGCCTTTAATTCTTCAGCAGTTTCTTCCGGCAAAATATTGAGCAGTAGTTCATCACTTCTCTTTTTTTCTTTGCTGATGCGGTTCCGCTGTTTAAAAAATATGCTGGCAAACAACAGCACAACGGTAAAGCCGCCAATGAATCCATATTTTACCAACTTCTGTCTTTTAATTTCCTGCTCTTGAATTTCTTTATCCTTATTCAATAAATTTATTTGTGACTCTTTCTTCTCAAGATCAAAAGTAAACTGAAGTGTACCTAATTTTTTATCTGTTTCTCTATTGTAGATGGTATCCTTTATTGCCAATAAAAGATTTTGATATTTGGAAGCATTGGTAAAATCAGAT
>JBBQKO010000434.1:0-1516 GCA_038327005.1 Chitinophagales bacterium
CCCTCGAAAATGTACAACACAAGGGCGAATTTATTTTACAATTATTATCAGCTACACAATACCGCCTGGTAGATTTGTTAGGAAAGAAAAGCGGTAAACAAATTGATAAAATAGGCCGCTTAAAAAAGAGAGATGAACTAACCGAATGGAATGGCTACCCTGTATTGAAAAACTGCCTGGCAGTAATGCAGTTAAAAGTAATTAGCCAATTTGATGGCGGCGACCACCAGGGATTTTTATGCGATGTGATTGCTTACAAAAATATAAATAACGGTGAAGTGCTTACCCTGGATACATTAAGAGCGCATAAACTAATCAGGATATAAATGGAGAAGATACAACTAACCGAAAAAGACATTGATCGCATTATAGAGATGGCCTGGGAAGACCGGACTACTTTTGAAGCCATTGAACTACAATTTGGCCTGAAAGAAAAGGCCGTGATTGAACTGATGCGCAAACAAATGAAAGATTCCAGCTTCCGGATGTGGCGGAAACGAACCAATGGCAGAACCACCAAACATGCTGCATTAAGAGGTGATGAAATAAATCGTTTCAAATGCAAAAGCCAGCGGAGCATCACTCATAACAAAATCAGCAAACGATAAAACCGCTGTCAAAATAACTTATTATAAAAAATGGAACGCAACAAAAACATTCCCACTTTCCCTACCGACTATACATCCATTCTTAAAAGATTGGAAAATATTGACCCCATAAAATATGCCTATTCAAGAAACTTTGTGGATGGAGCTGTTACTTATTTATCTCCTTATATTTCCAGGGGCGTAATCAGTTTACAACAAGTATTGCAGCAGGTTTTAAAAAACCACCAGCCACAACAAATTGAAAAATTTATACAGGAATTAGCCTGGCGGGAATACTGGCAGAGAACCTGGCAATCGATCGGAGACAATTTGTTTACAGATATCAAACAGCCACAACAAAATGTGGTTCATCGTAAAATGGTGGCCGCTATTGAAAATGCAGATACCGGCATTGAAGCGATTGATGCACACATTGAATTGTTATACGCTACCGGCTACATGCACAATCATGTACGAATGTACATAAGCGCCATTGCCTGCAATAATGCAAAGGCTCATTGGTTGCAACCTGCACAATGGATGTATTATCATTTACTGGATGGCGACCTTGCAAGTAATCATTTAAGCTGGCAATGGAGCGCCGGTTCTTTCTCGTCAAAAAAATATTATTGCAACCAGGAAAACATCAACCGCTACACACATACCAATCAGCAAAACACTTTTTTAGACAATTCGTATGAAGCCATTATTGCTATGCAGGTACCGGATATATTACAAGAGAAAAGCAATTTTTTCCCTGCAACCGATTTGCCTGACAAGGTAGTTCCGATTTTAAAAGAAGATATACCAGTTATCATTTACAATTCCTACAACCTTGATCCAACCTGGCATTCAGGCGAACCTGCCACCCGGATTTTATTATTGGAACCTGCCCATTTTAAAAAATACCCGGTAAGCGAAAAAGTAAT
>JBBQKO010000435.1:0-1514 GCA_038327005.1 Chitinophagales bacterium
TCACGATAACTGCATTGATTCTCTTGAAGGTTTAACGGAAAGTCATTCCGACCAGTTAACCCGTTTTGTTTGCCGGCCAAACAATTTGCTGAAACAAAAAGAAATCATTCGGGCAGAACAAGAACTGGGTATCATTTGCAGACAGTAATAGCCTTTCCATTTTACACGCAAACCCACAAATGAGGAACGATCCATCTTCTGATGCTATAAAAAACCTGGTGCCCTGGAAATTATTAAGTCACCCATCAGAACCATTATGCCAATGGTTATACACAGGAGTAAAAAGTTTTACAGAACCTTTTTTTGATGATACCATTTCAGTTTGCAGAAGGCTGGATAAAAATTGTAAACCATTCAAATCTGTTTCGAGTTTGGCAATGATGGAGGAATGGGCAAATGGTGTGGAGCCGATACTCCCTGCCGCCATTATATTTCATGTGTCCCGCTGTGGTTCTACACTTCTATCGCAAGAGCTTGCGTTGGATGAAAGCAATATCGTACTGTCAGAAGTTCCTTTTTTTGATGAATTACTCCGCCTTCCTTTTAAAAATCAATATTTTAATAATAGCACTGCGACAACATTACTTAAAGCTGCGGTTAGTTTATATGGTTTACCCAAAACCGGCCACGAGAAAAATGTATTCATTAAAGCAGATAGCTGGCACATCCATTTTTACGCTTCTCTGAGATCTTTATACCCAACGGTTCCTTTTATTTTATTGTATCGGGATCCCTGTGATGTTTTGCTTTCTCAACAAAGGCAACGAGGCATGCATTCCGTGCCTGGGATCATTGAGCGGGGTGTATTTGGTTTTTCAAATGAACAGTTTGATCAGCCGGATTTTGATCGGTATATGACGAATGTGCTGGAAGGATACTTTAAAAAAATGATTGAGATCGCAAAATCAGATTCACTGGTTTTTCCGGTTAATTACGCATCCGGAATGAGTAGCATTTTTAAACAAATATATGGTTTGCTCAACCTTACAATTACACCAAAACTGGACAAGTTATTAAATGACCGAAGTCGGTTTCACGCCAAACATCCGCAGCAAATATTTCAGGAAGAAAACAAGAAAAAAATTGCCCCATCCTATGTTATGCACGTACTAGAATTGTACCATCAATTAGACAAAATCCGATTGGCTGGCTTGAATGAGTGAAAGCACATAATTTAATAACTGATGAGTAGCGTTTTCAATGGTTGCTTCACTAGTATCAATGATAAGATCGGCCTTTACCGGCGCTTCGTACGGATCGTTCACTCCCGACAGATTCCATATTTTATCAGGATGATCTTCTGGTAATAATGCTTTTTGATAAAGCCCCTTTGTATCTCTGGCAATCAGCGTGGAAAGTTCACAGCGCACCCAAATAATTTTAGCCCCATATTTCCCTGCAAGTTCATTTCTTAAGTCTTCAAAAGGATTAATCGCTGCAACAATCGCTACAATACCCTGGCTGCTTTTTTCATTGGCAAGTTTAGCCAGCCGCTGTATATTTTCTCTTCGGTC